>JAACJX010000401.1 GCA_014237545.1 Ardenticatenia bacterium
CGGTTGCCAGCACAGCCGCGAAGCCGCCATCGCCGTAAGCCGGGAACGCCAGCGGCGAAAAAGCGGCAGCGACCGCCCCATCCCCCTGGCCGATGCTGAATGTCGGGCATTCGGACACGGCCCGTTCCATGTCGGCCAGCGCGGTTGCGGCCGCTTCATCCGTCGGGTAGATGACGTACTCGATGTGGAGGCTGGGCATTCCTTCCAGATGGCGGTAGCCCACCGCCGCCTGGCCGACGGCGCGCGAGGACAGGTCGAGGCAGGCGAAGCGATAGGTGTCGCCCGGTTGCGGGCGGCGGGTCTCATAGCTGGGCGGCGGATTCATGGCCCAATCGGCCGGCACGGCCGCCTCGCGCGGCAACAGGAGCACGTACTCCGCGCCCGGCCGTGTAACGAGCGAAGGGACTGTGGTCTCCTGTGGCGCGGGCGAGGGAGTGGGTTCGGCCGTGGGGGCCAGGGCGGTTGCCGTCGCCGCCGGGGTGGCGTCGGGCAGTTCGGCCGCCGGCGCGCCGCACGCAACCAGTGACAGGACCAGCAATGATAGAGCAAACAAAAGAGGGTGTCTCATGCGCTTCTCCAGATGATCTCAGGCTTAGGAGTATAGGAAACCCGCGCCACCCTTTCAACCGCGGGGCTACCGGCCGACGGAACTGTCTCCGTCACCCTTGCGCCCCAGCAGGTACCACGTCTCCATGTCGCCCTTGCCCTTGATGGCGATCGTGCCGCGCTGTTCGAGGTGGAACTCATCTTTCAGCAACTCGTACGTGTCCCGGCTGACCTGGATCTTCCCCGGCTCGCCTTGGGACTCCATGCGGCTGGCGACGTTGACCGGGTCGCCCCAAACGTCATAGCTGAACTTCTTGCGGCCGATGACCCCGGCCAGCACCGGCCCGGTGTTCATCCCCATGCGGAAGAGGATCTCGCCGGCGCGGGGCGACTCCCACCGCTCGAGAAAGGCCATCATCTCCAGCGCCGCGCCGGCCAGCGCCTGGGCGTGGTCGGGTCGCGGGGTGGGCACGCCGGACGCCACCATGTAGCCGTCGCCCATCGTGCGTATCTTCTCCAGCCCGTAGCGCTCCCCGACCTCGTCGAAGCAAGTGTAGACCTCGTTCAGCAGGGTGACCATCTCCGCCGCCTCCACGGTGGTGGAGAGGGGGGTGAAGCCGACCACATCGGCGAAAAGGATGCTGACTGCTTCGAAGCGCTCGGCGATGACCTGCTGCTCATCCTTCAGGATNTCGGCGATGGGNCGGGGCAGGATGTTGGTCAGCAGGCGGTCGGTCTTGGCTTGNTCCAGACGCAATAGGCGCANCGCCTCGTCGCGCTGGCGGACGAACGCNCGGAGCTGGAAGAAGGCCAGGCTGGAGACGATGCCCACGTTGAGGACAAACAGGGNCAGNATGATCCCGATCGGCAGGTTGTTGTCGCGAACGACGTAGGGGTTAAGGATGCCCGACAGCGCCAGCAGCAGGATGTAGCCGGCGAAAAGCCGCGTGGCCGTGCGCAAATCGGGGTAGTAGAGCAGCGCGCCCAGCGGGGCCATCAGGGCGCCGATGATCAGGGCGCTCGACTGGGCCAGNCCNCCCAGCAGCAAGGTGAGGATGAACGGNAGGAAGAGNGTGCAAAACTTCTGAACCTGGCGCAGGAATNGGGGNCGGCCGGCGCGGCGCAGGTGGAAGACGGCCGCCAGATCGGCCGCGGCATAGGCGAAGGTGACCAGCGCCGCCGGCCATTCGCCGAACAAGGCGTAGATCGCNGCCCAGGNCAGGGCCACCGGGGCGATGATGATGCTGCCGCCCATGAGNAGCGCCTTTTGCANTCGTTCNTCGTCCGAATCGCCGGGACGAGAACCGGAGAAGGCCAGNGGCGCGAAGCGCTCCAGCAGCCGCGCCCCGGCCGCGGTCAAAGGTTTGGGCATGGCGAGTGAGGTCATGNTTGCACATTCCAGCGGCGGCGCTCCATCAGCAGNCCGAACNTGACNGCCGTGATAACNCCNGCGACGATGAAGATGGTGTACCAATTGAGCGCCCCCGCCGGGCCGAAGGCGNTCCGNCGCCAGACAAACGCGGCCAGCAGCAGCGATTGCCANACGATGATGCTGCCNAGCGGCAGNCGCCATGCGCTCCAGCGCCACTCGCGGGCCAGCGCCAGCGNTCCCGCGCCCAGCAGCAAATGCCAGCCGGCCACCACGCGCGCGGTGAGCGGGGTCAGCGGCCACGGCCAGATCGCGATCGCCGTATCCGTCGCGAGGAAGAGGAACGCCCCGGCGGCCGCCAGCCCAACCCCCACGACCCACAGGGCGATGCCCGCGGCGCGCGGCACCACCACGTCACCCGNTTCGGCCGCGNCGGGGTCGCGCCGCTGGTTGCGCCACCAGACGAGCGGCACGACGACCGGCGTGATGATGTAGATGACCAGCCACACGAGAAACACCCAGTGACCCGGGTCGAAGGTCTGCCAATGGAGCAGCGTGGCGGCCAGCATNGCCGCCGTGAAGACGGCGACGGGCGGGAACCCGGCGGCGACCCGGTGCCAGCGACGTTCACCGAGCAGGCGGGCGAAGAAATACGCGCCGCCCAGGTAGCCCGCGCCCATCAGCGCGGCCGTGAGCGGCGAGGCGATTTCCCAGGCAAATAACCGGCCGGTTTCGCCCGGCAGAAAGTAGAGAATGAGGAACGCGACGATCAGAAAGAGGATGACGCCGGCGGCGACGAGTCGAGTGGCCGGCAGGATGGCGTCATCCTGGGCCGCGCCGGAGGAGGAAAACCTGGTTTGTTGGTCCACGGCTATCTCCCGTTTGAGCAAGCGAGCAACGGTTACGGGGCTACTGCCGGTGATTATTATAACGGAAAGAGACGTGGGGCAAGTGGCCTGTTTTTCAGAGCGTTGGCATCACAATTTATTGACACGGGATCGCTCAAATCGGCGAGATGGGGCGGGCAATGCGCGTTTGACAGTCACCTCTGTTGCGCGTACACTCAAATCATCGGCTTTGCCGCGGCCGGGCTTGTCCCGGCATTTATGCGCTTATAAACTTAATGAACTGAACAGGAGAGGTCGAATGAACGATGCCGCAATTGTCAACGATGCCGTTCGCCGGGTAAAGGCCGGCGAGCTCAAACGCCCGACCAACTGCGTCCACGTAAATCAGATCCAGGAAGTTGACCCCCGCACCTTCGGCTGCGAGGATTGCCTGAAATCGGGCAGCACCTGGGTTCACCTGCGGGTATGCCTCACCTGCGGCTACGTCGGTTGCTGCAACAGTTCGCCCAACAAACACGCCTCGCGCCACGCCAAGGAGACCGGCCACCCCGTCGTCATGTCGATGGAGGGCGGCGAAGAATGGATGTGGTGCTATGAGGATGAAGACTTTATCGTTCCCCGCCGCCGATGAGTGACGCTTTCGGTTTCCGGCCGAGCCCCACNGCCGCGCCCGGCGCGCCGGCCACCTCCCGCGATGTCGCCGGTGAGCGGCGCATCATCACCGTCCTGTTTTGCGATGTGGTCGGTTCCACGTCGCTTGCCTCCCGTTTCGACCCCGAAGAGTGGGCCGAGATCATGAACGAAGTGTTCCGCTACATGATCGCCCCCGTCGAGGAGTATGGCGGCATGGTGGCGCGGCTGATGGGCGACGCGGTGCTGGCCTTTTTNGGCGCGCCGCTGGCCCACGAGGACGACCCGCAGCGGGCAGTGCTGGCCGGGCTGGGCATCATCAACGGGATCCGGCCGTTCATCCGCCAGTTCGAGCAGGATTACGGCCTGGAGTTCAACGTCCGCGTCGGCATCAACACCGGGCCGGTCGTCGTCGGTGAGATGGGCACCGGGCAGTCGGGCGAATACACGGCCATGGGCGACGCGATNAATCTNGCGGCGCGCATGGAGCAGACGGCCGCGCCCGGCACCGTTCAGATCGCCGANGANACCTACCGCCTCATCGCCCCCTTGTTCGACGTCTGGGATTTGGGCGGNATCGAGGTGAAAGGCAAGGACGCGCCGGTGCAAGCTTACCGCGTGCTCGGGCTGGAGCCGCAGCCGGGCCGCCTGCGGGGGCTGGAGGGCATCCGCTCGCCTCTGGTCGGCCGCGAGCGGGAGATCAGCCGCCTGCGCGACATACTTAGCGNCCTGCGCGACGACCACAGCCGCATTTGCTATCTCATTGGCGAGGCNGGACTGGGCAAGAGCCGTCTCATCGCNGAAGTCCGCCAGGAGTGGCGCGACCAGTTGGCGGCCACTTACGGCGATTCCGATCCCCTCTGGCGCGGCTGGTCGGAGTTCGTGGCCGTGTCCTATGGCGCCAGCCGCCCCTATGACATGCTCAAGCGCCAGGTGCGCACGTTCTGCGGCATCCGCGAGACCGACCCGCCGGCCGTCATTCACGAACGGCTCGACGCTCTGGTGACCCTCTACCCGTCCGCCCTCCACGACCGGATGCACCGCGTCTTCGGCGTGCTGCTCGGCGATACGCCAACCGATACCGGGCTGATAGGGCAGGGCGAGGCCTTCCAGAGGGAGTTGCGCAGCGTCATCGAGCAGATGGCGCGAACGCAGGCCAGCCAGGGGCCGGTCGTCTACGTCGTGGATGACGTTCATTGGGCCGACGTTGCCTCGCTGGAGACCATTCGCAACCTGCTGCCAATGCTGCGCGAGCGGCCGGTTCTATTTCTGTTCGCCATGCGCCCCGATTGGAGCACGCCCGGCTGGCAGCTTTATCTGGAGGCNCAACTGGAGTACTCCGAATACGCCTCATCGATTTATCTGGAGCCGCTATCGTCATCCGACAGCCGCACGCTGGTTCTCGAACTGCTTGAAGACGCCAACGTGCCCGAGCGCATCTACGAGCTCATCGAACGCAAGGCCGAAGGCAACCCGTTTTTCGTCGAGGAGACGGTGCGCACCTTGCTCGATAGCGGCGCGCTGCGGCGCGAGGCCGGCGGCTTTCGCNGGGAGCCGGCCACCGNCGTTGACCAGATAGCCGAACTCATCGGACTACCGGGCAACGTCCAGGCGCTGCTGACGGCGCGCATCGACCAGCTCGACACGCAGGTGCGCCGGACGATGCAGCTGGCAGCAGTCATCGGCCGCTCGTTCCCGCTGCGCGTGCTGGAGCGCATCTCCGAGCGACCGGCCGACGTGCTCGACGACCACCTNAAGCGACTGGCNCAGGCCGACCTGGTACGGCCGTCGCTCTCCGGCGCGGAATCGGAGTATGCCTTCCGCCACGCGCTGACCCGCGACGCGGCCTACGAGACGATCCTGATCCGCCAGCGCCGCCGCTACCACCGGCGGGTGGCCGAGGCCTTCGAGGCGCTCTACGCCGACCGCCTGACGGACGAGGCCCCCCAACTGGCGTATCATTTTTATGAGGGGCGGGACTGGGCCAAGGCGATCCATTATTATTCGCTGGCCGGCGACGCCGCGGCGCGTCTCTATGCCAACGCCGAGGCGATCGAGCATTACCGCAAGGCGCTGGATCTGGCCCTGGCCAATCCGGCCGTTGCCGGCGACGCGACGCTGGTTGACCTTCACCAGAAATTGGGGCGGGTATATGAGGTGGGCGGGCAATTTGATGAGGCGCTCGCCGCTTACAAACGACTTGAAAGCCTCGGCCGGGAGNGTCGCAACCAGACGCTGGAGTTGGAAGGGATTCTGCCGCAGATCGTCCTACACGTCACTCCCACCAGCCAAATGGACGCCGCGACTGGCTACCGGCTGATCGAGCGGGCGATGGCCCTAAGCGAAGAATCCGACCGGCCCGACGCCCAGGCCCGCGCCTTTTGGTGCCTGATGTTGCTGCACATGAACGCCGAGCCGGACGCGCCGAAGGCTATTGCCAACGGTGAGCAGGCCCTGGCTCTGGTCCGCGCCCACGGCTACAAGGAGATTGAGGCCTACGTTCTCAACGACATAGGCCGGGCATACGGCACCGTGGGGCGTTCCGATGAAGCGTTCGCCGCCTTCGCCCAGGCCCGGCAACTTTGGGAGCACGCCGGCAACGAGCCGATGATGGCCGACTCGCTGGGCATGGCCGGTACGGGCTACATCCTGTATGGCGAGCTGGATCAGGCCGTCGCGCTCGCCCGCCAGGGGCTGGAGATCAGCCGGCGCATCAGCAACGAGTGGGGCATGTCGCTGAACGCCTACACGCTGGGCTATGTCCTGCTGGAGTACGGCGAAATTAGCGAGGCGGTGCGGATGCTGGAAGCAGCCGCAGGGTGGGCGATCGCGGCCAACTTTATGGGCACCCAGGCGACAATCCCGATCGTGTTGAGTTGGGTGTTTGGGCGGCTTGGCGCTCCAGACTACCGGCTCCAGTGGCGCGAGGNGATGATTGCTCAATCGCGCGCGGGGCAGGATACGCCTGAAATTCTGTCGCTTTGGAACATTATCGAACGCTTCAACGCCGGGGATATTGACACCGCGGTCGATATTNCCCGCCAGTTGGCTGTTCCACCTCTGCTCGCTTCCGGCCAGGAAGCGATATTTACCGGGTTGGTGAAGGCGTTTGTGTTCACGGCCNGCGGGCATTACCAGCAAGCCCTNGCCACGGTTGACCCCATGCTCAAGGCCATGGACGAGATCCACCTCCGGGCGATGAGAGGCGACCTGCTCACCGTGCGGGGAAGGGCGCTGGCCGGGCTGGNACGTCCGATCGAAGCACGCGAGGCATGGCTGGCCGCTCTGGAAGAAGCTGAGGCCCAGGGTTCGCGCCGGGTCAAATGGCCCGCCCTGATCGCACTGCATGACGCAGCGACCGAACCGGCCGAAAAAGAACGCTATCGTCAGGAAGCGCTGGCNGTGATTCATTTCCTGGTCGAGCATCTGGAAGAGGCTGAACTGCGCCAGGCCTTTCNGGCGATGCCCGANATCAGGCGCCTGCTTGGCGCAAATGAGTGAAATTTTCGCGCCCGACGGTATAGTTTGCCTTGTTGATATGGGCAAGTCGATATGAGTCTTGAGATCCTTTCCTTCCACGTCGGATTGCTGCCGGCCGCGGCCGAGCTCCTCTCGCGGCGGCACGCCCGCGACCGGGCCATGATGCCGCTGCTGCCGGCGCGATTCGAGCAGCCCCGAATGGCCCAGGCCGCCGTGCGCGAGGCGTGGAGCAAGCCGCANACGTCCGGCATGGCCGCCCTGCGCGACGGCCGCCTTGTCGGCTACCTGCTGGGCCAGGCCAAGTTCGAAACGCAGCGCGGCCGCCACGTGTGGATTCCCCTGGCGGGCTACGCGCTGGGCGAGGGCGAGCCGGCCGACCTGTACGCCGAACTGTACGCCGCTGCCGGGCCGGCGTGGTTGCGCCTCGGCGCGTTTGACCATTACGTCATGATGCCAGCCGAGGACCGCGACGGGCTGGACGCGTGGTTCACGCTGAGCTTCGGCAAGGAGCAGGCCCACGCCATCCTCTCGCTGGCCGGCCCGCTGCCCGAGCCAGTCGAGCTGCCCGGCGTCACCCTTCGTCGGGCCACTGAGGCCGACCGCGACGCGTTCGTCAATGACATGTCGCCCATCTTGCGCCGCCACCTGGCCGGGCCGCCCGTGTGGGGCGCGTCCTTGCCCGAGAACGTCGAGCCGATGCGCGAGGGATTCGCCGAGATGCTGTCCGACGACTCGGCGCGGACGTGGATTGCCGAGGCCGAGGGCGCCGCCGGCGACCCCGACCGCGTGCTGGGCTACCATCTTTACTACCCTGCGTCCCCGGCCGATGATAATCTGACCGTATCGATATCTGAGCGGACAGTGCTGCTGGAGGTGGCGGCGACGCGAGCCGACGCCCGCGGCCGGGGCATCGGCCGGGCGCTGGCCGCCGCCGGGCTGGCCGACGCGGCCGCCGCCGGCTACAAAGTTTGCATCACCGATTGGCGCACGCCCAACATCGAGGCCAATCGCTTCTGGCCGCGCCTCGGGTTCCGCCCGGCCGTATACCGCCTGGTCCGCAAAATCGATCCGCGCATCCCCTGGGCGACATTTTGAGAGGCTCCTTCGCCGCCGTTTTTATACCACTCTAGCAAGGTAACCTTATGGCCAGTTACGAATTTTTACGCAAGATCCCGCTATTCTCAGAGATGAAAGAGAGCGACCTGGCGACTTTGTGTCTAATCGTCCAGGAAGTTGACTTGCCGGCGGGCGAGGTGCTGTTCGAGGAAGGCAGCGACGGCGATACCGCTTACATCATCGAAAGTGGCGAGGTCGACATCATCAAAAACAGCGACAACCGCGAGATCCTGCTGGCCAAGCGCGGCCCGGGCGAAGTGTTCGGCGAGATGGCCATGCTTCTAAACCAGGCTCGCTCAGCTGGGGTGCGGGCGCGGACGGACACGAAGCTGATCGGCATCAGCAGCCACGACCTGCGTAACTTGCTCCAGATGAGCCCTTCGGCCGCGTCATCCATGCTCGAGATGATGGTCTCCCGGTTCCAGAACACGCAAAACCTGCTCAAGGCGAGCGAGAAGCTGGCCCAATTGGGCACGTTCACGGCCGGCATTGCCCACGAGTTGAACAACCCGGCCGCGGCCGTCCAGCGCAGCGCCGACCACCTCAACCAGGCGCTGTTTGAGTCGGCCCGCACCTTCATGCGTCTCGTGCGCGAGGGGCTGACCGACCGCCAGCAGGAGACGCTGGAGCGTTACGTGCGCCAGGCGCAGGAACAAGCGAAATCTGTCCCGCAGCTGGACGCCCTGGCGCGGAGCGACCGCGAGGCCGAACTTGAGGAGTGGCTGGAAGCCCACGGCGTCGATTCGTGGGAGGCGGCCCACACATTGGTCAATCTCGATTACTCCAACGAGCAATTGGAAGAACTGGCGGCTGAGTACGGCGATGCCAAATTACCGACAATCATCGACTGGCTCAACAACAACTACGTCATCTTCAGCCTCCTCAACGAACTACAACA
>JAACJX010000646.1 GCA_014237545.1 Ardenticatenia bacterium
ACCGCCCCGCGGCCGGCGACATCCTCCGCGCCGTTTGCCGCCGGCCGCCGGACAAGGAAACGCGCCAAGCGGCGCGTGAAGATTCTTACTGACTTACAGCGTGGGCCTCTGGTCAGTCTAATCGCGTTGTAGCCGCTGCCGGGGGATATCTGCTATCCTTGGCGCAACCATCATGACAAGGATAGAACGCCAACTTCCCGAACATGAAGTCACGCCCCTGGTCGAGGCGCTGGCCGAACGGTTCATCCAGCGCTTTGATAAGTACCCCCGGCAGGCCGATTCCGGCGCCTACTACACCATCGAGAGGCCGCTGACGCCGGACCTCCTGTACGCCCACCTGCGGGGATCGATGACCCTGGGCGCCTATCTCCTGGACGAGGAGAGCCACGGCCGGTTCCTGGTCCTCGACGCCGACGACGAGCCCGACCGGCGGCGGCTGGCGGCCCTGGCTCGGGTGCTCGATCAGGTGGGTTGCCCCAGCTACCTGGAGGCCTCGCGGCGCGGCGGCCACCTGTGGTTGTTCTTCGCCGAACCGCTGCCGGGCGCGGAGATCCGGCGCTTCGGCAAGGGGTTGGCGGCTTACTTCAACCTGGCCGGCGTCGAGCTGTACCCCAAGCAGGCCCAGTTGCGGACCGGCCCCGGCTCCCTGATTCGCCTGCCGTTCGGCGTGCACAAGAAGAGCGGCCGGCGCTACGGCTTCTACACTCCGCGGGGCGAGCCGCTGGCCTCGACCCTGCGGCAGCAATTAATGGCCCTCAGCGCGCCCGAAACGGTGCCGGATCGACTTTTTGAGCAGTACGCGGGCTACGTGTCCGCCCCGGCCCCCAAACCGGTTTTGGAGGCCATAGAGAGCCAGGGCGAGACCCTTTCGGAGCGAATCAAGGGCGCGATAAGCTGTGAGCAGTTCATCCGGCAGTACGTCGAGCTTGCTCCCAACGGCCGGGGATTGTGCCCGTTCCACGACGACCGGGTGGCCAGCTTCAGCGTCAATCGAGAGGAGAACTACTGGCACTGTTTCGCCGGCTGCGGGGCAGGATCGGTTATCGACTTCTACATGCTCTGGCAGCGGGTGGAGGGCCAACCATGCGATTTCAAGGCGGCGGTGAAAGACCTGGCGGCATTGCTGCTTAAATAGAACTGATTCGAGTCATATCGACTGTTTGGGCTACTGTGTTCTAAATCGATTATTCTTTTGGTAACTCGTCAAATCCGCTTAATCAGTATTCTTGTCTACTGTATCTTCTGTCACGGTGTAGTGAACGGGGAGGTTGGGACAGGTCTGGCGGTAGGGTTCACCAGAGAAATATTGCTGCCATTCGAGCCAAGTCAAATTACGGCCAAGGCGAGCGCAGGCTTGAAAGATAATGTCCTCATTAGTCACATTATCATGATCGGTGTCTTTAACGACTGCGACGTCCCAAACGACTACTTGATAAGGATCCGTAGTCACCAATAAAGAGCCGTCTGCATTCCAACTTGCTTCAGATACAATAAAATCGTGGGGAAGGCTCAACACCGGCAAGCCATNATCGGAGTCCCAAACTCCAACTAAAGGTCCTGCATTCGGCCATCCTGGAGCAGTTGCAAAGATTAGTCTGTCTGTTGGACTCCACAACACTATATCCATCAAGTACGAATAGGTATCGATTGCAGCTCTTTCTATAGCAGAAGCTACATCCCAAATATGAATTGGTCCGTCTCGCGCAATTGTGGCTATCCTAGTTCCATCATTACTCCACCACGCACCTATTACCTCTCCATTATGTGTAAGTTCTGTAAGAGGTGTTCCATCGCGAGAATTCCAAATCAGAAGTTTGTCGTTCTGAAAAGTAAATATCTGATCGGAACCCTGGCTCCAAGGTTGAAGAGGATTAAGATAAGCCCCTATAAGAGGTTTGGAGGAACTCACCCCGGCTTTTTGTTGTCGGTATTCCAAATCCAGTATCTGTATCTCCATAAGCTCATCACTGACGATTATCAGTTTTTTCCCAACTGAATCGCAGATCAACTCACCTGTATAGTTATCCCATCCAGTTTGCAGACGTGGGTCTAAGAATTCACTGTTCGGAGTCAATTCATCTCGACAGCTTGCCGAGCGACTGAAAAGATTACCTGTTGCGGTCTTGGATGCTAATTGCGTTCCTGAATCTGCACTCCAAATGTAAACCCCGCCATCTACAGTTGAACTGATTATTGTATCCTCGTCTTTTGACCATGCGGCTCCTTCAACGGGCTGTTTGTGGTCTAGACGCATTGAGATGTTCCCATTTTCCGGATCGAGAATGAAGATAGTTCCATCACTTGTAATTACCATAAGCTTCGAGTCGTCAAAAGACCAAATACCGAAGGTGGCATCCGCATTCATCAACTGTTTTAGTTTGTTAGTGCTAGCGTTCCACACGTTTACGGATTTTCCGTCGAGTATAAGAAGATCTTGTCCAATATTACTCCAGACGAGGCTAGGAATCTGGCGCTCTACATACTCGCTAGGCCTTGCATACAATGCATCCTCAAAAGGCAATTGGAAATGTTCAAAAGGCATTACAAACATTTGTATTCCTCTGCCTGAAGAGACTCTAAGTTGCTCAATGGCTTCCTGGGTAACCGCAACTTGAGATGCCTCGAGCGCTAAGAGGAGTGCTAATGTTCGGTCTCCTGCATCGTATTGATCTCTGGAGGCGATGGCTAGAGATCTGGACAGGGCGATAGCGGCTTGTCGGTCTTTATCTTCCAGTGCGGATTCCGCAGTTTCCTNAGCTTCTTGAGCAACCTGACGCTCTTGATCTGCTTCGATAGCTACCGCTACTGCTGTACTTTCGGCATTTTGCGCTAATTGCGAGTTCAGATCAGCACGAGCCGCTTGTTGTTGTGCCTTGGTTTGTTGCTCGAAGGCAAATAGCGCTGTCAGTATTGCTATAACCGCCAACGCCCCTAGCCCGATTGCAGCCTGTCGGATGATTCGCGATCTTCGCACCTCTGATGTCGCCAACGCCCGCGCTTGTTCCAGCTCGCGTTGACGCGTTGTCTCCCTTTCGGTTTCTTCCCGCTTGGCTTCGGCGATGCTCGCAGCCACGAATGCTGCTGAACGCTCGTCCAGCCTATCCGGATTGGCCGTGATCCATTCCTGCACCGTCGCCAGTCGTGTTCCATCGAACAGGTAGCTCAAATCGCGATTATGTTCGTCCCAATCTCGCGCCACGTTTTGCAGACCGCGCCGTAAGCGCTCTCCTACCCGATCCGCATCCAGCCACTCCCGCAGTCGTGGCCACTCACGGATCAGCGCCTCGTGGGCGATCTGGATCGTTTGGCCGTCGACCGTGGCCAGTCGCGTCCTGACTAACTCCTCCATTACCATCGCTCCATCGTCGGCGTACCATGCTTGGCCAGTCAACTCTTCCGGCCGCAGACGTCGTCGCGTGTCTTCCGTCCCCTCGCCTAACTCAGCCAGTTCGACGAAGATACGCCGCGCCGTCATCTGCTGTCTTTCGTTGAGAGCACTATAGACACGCTCGGCAGTTCGAGTGATGGCCCCGCGTGCGCCACCAGCCTCGTTATAGCCGCTCAGCGTCATCGTCCTTCCCTCGCGCCGAACCCAAGTTTCCAGCAAGGCATGAGAGAGCAATGGTAGCCCGCCCGGTTCGTCGCCGACGTCACGCAACATCAGATCGACCAGTCCCGGTTCCAGGTCGTAGCCACGCCGCTGCGCCGGTTCGACGATCGCCTCGCGTAATTCATCGGCCGACGGCGTACCGATATAAATCTGACGCTGCTCTAAGGCATGACGAAGCCCCTCGTATTGGGCGCAGTAGTGATAAAAGTCTGCCCGTAGCGTGATACCAAGTGTTACCGGGCTGTCCAAGTTGACCGCCGCCAACAACCCCTTGATGAACGCACGCCTCTGGGTCTCGTCTTTACATGTAGTAAACAGTTCTTCGAACTGGTCAACGAATAGAAAGAGGTGCGGCTTTTTCTGGCGCTCCAGATACTTGCGGATGTAAACCCGTACACTATTCGAGTCTTCTTCCAGATCGCGAATGATCGCCCACGTATCATTGGCAGTCACCAGATCGTTGGTGAGTGCCAATGACAACTTCTCGAGCGGACTGTCTGTTGGCGTGAGCGTCAGGTAGGCCCACTCCCGGCTACTTTCCTGCTTCTTTTTGCTTCTAGGGAGAGGCCCGAGGGGAGGTTCTAGACCGCTCTTCAGTGCAGGTATTACTCCGGCCCGGACGACCGATGACTTACCACTCCCCGACGCGCCAACAACGACTAGCAAGGGATGATCGAGAAGACGCTTTACCAATTCGTCAGTCAGCGCCGCCCGGCCGAAAAAGAGTGACGCGTCCTCTTCACGATAGAATTCGAGGCCACGGTAGGGTGGTTCGGCCGCCTCGACTAGATCATCCAGCGCCCAGACGATGCTCGGCCGCGCCTCGTATAGCCTGCCGAGCAACTCCGGAATGCGAANTTGATGATTAAGATGTTCCAACAGCGAAGTGGCTTTTTGGTCGATTGTTTCACCAGTCAAGCTCTCCCAGCGAACGCCCATGCCGAAAGCCAGATTATGGAGTTCACCCAGATTGAACAATTCGACCAGCTGGTCGCGCAACGTTCGCAGGCGTTTGGTTGGAAGAGGTCGATCCTGCTTCAAAAAATCCTCCATGGCCAGACCAATACCACGACAATTAGCGGATTATAGCCGAATTCCTATCTGCATGAACTCGCTTCATCCTGCATCACAAGGGCAATCGCTTTCTAGTGAAAATCACCCACTCCAAATGAGCTTCATACCATCCGGCCAACTATCACTTACCTTTCAAGCTATGATTGGTCGTCCTATCCTGATTGGGCCTATTGATTGCCAGGTAGCGCATGGCTGTCAGGTTCTGTTGGGCATGTCCAATTGAACGATCTGGTCGACGCTTTGAAAACGGTACAAACTCGCAGATGGCAAGCTACGAACCAACCTTTATAAATGCCTTTCTTCGCTTCAACAGATGTTACCTGCTTCTTTTTCATTGTATCAGCCACCCAGCCCGGTCAAGGATTTGCCCTCGACGGCTGGCGCGGTCGGGGTTCCTCCTTGCCCTGGGCCGGGGCCTGGCTGGAGCGGGGTGGGGGAAGCCCGGCACCGTTATCCTTCGCCTGCGAAAAGAAGGGGTGAGTGAAGGCTATGTCAAAGCATGAGACCCATGTCATGTGGCCGTTTCTACCGGCCAGGCGACGGTTGGGTTTTCTGCCGGCGCCCTTTACAGCTCATATATCATGGTGCCAATTACAAAGTAAAGGGAGGAGTTATGATAGAACGAGCACAAGGTCAAGAACCGGAGAAACGCCCGCTGTTCGATCTGGGCCAGGTCGTGGCCACCCGCGGTTTTTTGGCCGCGGTGGAGCGGGCAGGGGAGGCNCCCATCGGTTATCTGCAGCGCCACGTCACCGGTGATTGGGGCGATCTGCCCGAGGAGGACATCGAGGAGAACAAGCTGTCGCTCGAAAAGGGGTACCGGATCTTTTCCGCCTACCACCTGGAGGACGGCACGAAGTTCTACCTCATCACGGAGTGGGACCGGAGCGTCACCACCTTCCTTCTGCCCGATGAGTACTGATCCCTCAAGTATTTCAGGCCGAATGCCGGCACAGAATGCTCGCCGAAATTTTCGGCGAGCGCGGTATAGTGGAAGGCAATGGTGAAACGCAGACGAGTCTATACACGAGGCGTACCGGCCGGTTGGGTGCGCCCTACGGCGCGAGATCTTCAGATCCTGGAGTTGATCCACGCTTTCGACGGCATGGCGAGCCTGAAGCAGATCTGGCGCCGATTTTTTCCCGGCCGGAGCGAATCGGCGCCGCGCAATCGGTTAAAGCTGTTATGCGATGCGGGCTATCTGACGATGCCGGTCAACCACGACCAGCTGCGCTGGGTACCGCCTGGTGAAGTGGTGTACTGGCTGGATACCGAAGGGGCGAAGCTTCTCGCCGGGCAGCAGGGGGTGGAGTATAAGGACTTTCGCTGGCAGCGCAGCGGCCGGTGGTCGAAGATAGGCCATGATTTATTGGTCAACAACTTCCGCCTGGTAGTTACCGAAGCTTGCGAGCGACATGAGGAGCTCGCCTTGCGCGAGTGGGTGCCGGAGAGTGATTTTCTGGTCAACAAAGATACGATTAGTTACAAGACAGCCCAAGGTCATACGTCTTCCAGGATCATGCAGCCGGACGGCTTTTTTCTGGTGCAAAAGCCGTCGCAGCGGTATCCCGGTCGCTGGACCCACTACGCCTTNTTGCTTGAAGTCGACAACAGCACCGAATCCGGCATTCGTTTTGGTCGGGACAAGGTCCCGCCGGGTGTGGCTTACCTGGCCAGCGATCTCTACACCCAGCGCTTTGGAATTGAGTACGGCCGGTTTGTCGTCGTGGCTACAAACCAGGAGCGGATGTTCAACATCAAGGAGCAGACCGAGCGCTTCGGCGGTGGTGACCTCTTCTACTTCNCCACGTTTGCCCACCTCTCAGCCCAGAGGATTTTCTCTGAGCCTATTTGGTGGCGGGCCGGCTCCGCCGAGCGCTGGATGCTCATCCCGCCTAGCGACTGATTTGTCACTGTACAACCGCGGACTGCCCATGCTAGGCTGATGGATAAATCTACTGACATCATCGCGTGGCTGCCCAAGCCCCACACAAACGAGCTATATTCCCCCCTTGAGCAGACACGAGGCCAGACTACGCCTGAAGGCGAAGATTCGCCTTTAGCCGTAGGGTTAGATGTAGCGGCCCGAGCAGTCTTTTCGAGCACGTGAGACTGTATAAGGCCATGCCGGCTCGATGCCAAAGCCTGCATGGGACGGTGATGGGCGACAAAGGCATCACGCCCAGCGCTGTTTGCTGCTCTTCTAACCCGTGCAAGCAAAGTGGCAGTATCAACCCTCCGAGCAAAGAAGTTTCCCTGCAAGGGGATCTGTTTACCGACGAACTTGTCGACAACCGCGCTGCGAAACAGAAGAGTTTGGCCAGAGAGTTTTTCCTATAAAGCGCCGCCTTCACTCATTAAATAGCTACCTAGATACTTACCAAAATACCTCCATAAACCACTCCAAATCCGTGGAGCCAGATAATGTGATAGTACAGACGCCGGGCTTGGTATGAGGGTGTGTGGAGCGATGCTGATAGCCTGTTCAGTTGGTAGGTGTACACCCACAAGTGGACAAAATAGCAAAAAATGGCGGATATAGGCGTATATATGGGGGGATAGAGAGAAGAAAGATAGACCCCACCCCCAGATAAAGTAGACCCCTCCGGTACAAAAACATCTCACCCTGGCGACGTATGAACCGCCGCCCATCCTGACCACACTCCCACCGCTTGATAATTGTGTGAGTGTGGTCAGGATGACGGGTGTAGTGAGAATAAGTACCGGAGGGGTAAGTGTATGGAGGGTGGGGTATGGTTTAGAGAGTGAGAGAGAATAGAACAAGAAAAACAAAACAGAAGCGCAAACAGCCGAAGATGAGACACAGCCAGGTGTACCACCTGGCTGTGTGATTTATAGCCCTGCTGCTTGAAACACGACGCCGTCTGGCAGTGCGCGGCCAGTCTATCATCTGGCGTTGGCGCCCTGTCAAGTCAGGCTGCGCCTGACAATGACAAGGCGACGCCAGATGGGCCTCGCAGAGGATGCCAGACGGCGAAAATTGCCCTGGCAGAACCTCATAGAAAGGAGGTGATCCAGATGCAAAACGCCAATTTGCTAATGACGCTGCTCAGTGCAGGAGCCTTTTGGACGGTGGCCTTTACGGTCAACCGGCTCCTGAGAGAGGCGGCCAAGCAAAAGGTTTTCCGCAAGCGGAAAACTGAGTTTGCCGGGCGCTATCGCCTGAGAAGCGCAGCCAGGTAGCAGGCTCATGCTACCACGCACCGGCGGCCCTGTATAGGGCCGCCGGTGTTTCAAGCAGCAGCCCACCCACCCAATGGCTGCCTGCGCTTCTGTTTTGTTTTTGTTTTTGACACGGGGTGATTATTCAGGGATACATGGAACCAATAGCAATTGGATTGAATACACTCTATGACGGGACAACGTAAACGACGGAGCGATTATGGGGTGGTGCGCGCGACCGAGCGCGACGTATTCCTGCTGACGTGGATCGGCGAGCAGTTCGCGCTGCCGCTCGACCAGCTCCTGGCGCTCATGAACCGCTGGAAGCAGGACGAAGAACCGGATTGGGGACCGGGGAGCCTGAGCGATGAGACGGTCAAGTGGCTGCTCAAGCGCTGGGACCGGGCCGGTTGGGTGGAGCACCGCAAGCTACTGGCCGGCCGGCCGCAGTGGGTCTGGCTGTCGAAGGCAGGACTGGCGGATATGGAACTGGAGTACCCCTACATGGTTCCNAGTGTCGGCCGGCTCAACCACCTGTACCTGGTCAACGCCGTCCGGTTATACATCGAGCGACAGCGTCCGGGCCAGGTCCAGTGGACGAGCGAGCGAAGGGTGAACGTCGAGCGCAAAGCCGAGGGCAAGCACCATCTGGTCGACGGCGAGCTGTTCTACCAGGAGAAACTCATCGCCATCGAGGTCGAGCACACCCAGAAGTCGCGCCGCCGGATGAACTCCATCGTGCAGGAACTCAAACGCGACTACGAAGCCGTCTGGTACTTCGTCTCCGACCAGGCCAATACGGTCGTGCGGGAAGCCATCGCCCGGGTCGAGGGCTCGCGCCGCGAGGGGGATTGGAACACGTTCGTCGTCTACCCCATAGTCCAGGCGCTGCGGGACCAGGGCAGTTGACGACCGATCACATTCCGCGGCCTTGAACGATGCCACCGTGAGTGACTACAGCTCTGTCTGCTAAACTATGTGCGCCTGGTACCTTCGTATCGTACCAGCCACCTAAAGGCGTCAAGGATAAAGTGAACGCGCCGGCCGGCGCGTCCTTGACGCGCTTCAGGCTCCGGCTGGGTAGGGGAGGGGGAGCAGGCGCACAAACGACCCTGCCAGAATTATCAAGTAGCGACACAGACGCGGAAAGGCGTCTGTAATGGAAAGGGGGTGAGTTCATGTATGACAGAAAGCGAACCCGAAAAGCGACCCTTGTTCGCCCTGGGCCAGGTCGTGGCTACGCCCGGCGCCCTCGAGGCGCTCGACCGGGCGGGCCTGAGGGCCCTTACGTTTCTAACCCGGCATGTCACCGGCGATTGGGGTGACCTGGACGATGAGGACAAGCAGCTCAACGACCAGGCATTGACCGGCGAAGACCGGATCTTCTCCGCCTATATTTTACCCACGGGCCAGAAGGTCTGGGTGATTACCGAGTGGGACAGAAGCGCAACAACCTTCCTGCTCCCGGACGAGTACTAGGTTTTTGGGGCCGATCCTTACCCAGGGATCGGCCCCTTTTTTGCCGCCGAATCCATGCAAAAATTCCCATCTATAAACTAGCACACATCTCACCCGTGGTTATAATTCCTCCCACGTACCCGATGGTACGTGCCATGTGCGTTGCTTTTGTGCCCAGCCTTAACCGGCTGGGATTGGGTAAGGCGAGTGGGCCTGCTCGGGTGAGGGCGCAATGCCCGCCAACCGTCACTCGCCAGCGATAGGTTACCCTATCTGGAATAGATCTCACCGGCGCCTTTTAATGGATGATGTATGCCGGTCTGTCAATTCATGACTTTTTACGCTTAAGCACCGGATCTTCTCATCGCCGTTGGGGTCCGTGGCCGTCCTGATGGTCAAAGGGATATAGATGACTTCGAAATTCCTCAAGCCGAAGACGTTGCAAGAGCAGGTTGCTGCTCAAGAGGCTCGAGCGCAAGCCCGGGACGAGCAGCGCCTGCGCCAGACGGGCCGCACTCCCACCGATGGTGAGACTGGCTGGCTGACTCTGGGGGCGCATCTGGAGGGCGATCTCCTGCCCGATCATCTGGGCATCCAGTCCCGGCAGGGGTGGGTACTGTTCAACGAGTCCTTGCTCGACCAACATATTTTCCTGCTAGGCGCGACCGGAGCGGGTAAGACCGAGACCATTAAGCGGTTGGTCCTGGAGATACTGGCTCGCACCGACCGGGACATCTACTTCGTTGACGGTAAAGGCGACACAGATTTAGCCAACGACATCCGGTCGCTGGCCCACCATTACAACCGGGGCACTTCGCCAGTCTTTCGCCTGGGTTTCGACCACCACGGGGCCGTCTACCATGGCTTCAGCGGCCAGCCGACGGACATCTACAACCGCTTGTGTGCCCTGATCGGCGTCACAGAGGCCGAGGGGGATGCCCAGTATTATGCCGACATCAACCGCGATCTTCTCCAGCTCATCTGCTACGCACCGGGCGGCCCGCCGCGCAACTTCGAAGACCTACGCACGCGCTTGAGCGGTGGGTGGCTCAAGATAGCCTACCGGGATAACGTGGTGGAGCAGCAAACACTAGAGTATGAGATTACCCCACAGGACATTCAGAGCCTGGCGCGCCGGGTCCGGCCACTGGCCCGGGAGTTTAGCCCGATGGTCGGAGATGACGGGTTCGCCCTGGAAGACACGCGCTGCGCCATCTTCTCCATGCGGGCGCAGAGCGTCGGCGACACCTCGCGGCGCTTTCTCGACTTCCTGGTCGAGGACTTGAAGGACTTCGTCGGCAAGCGCCAGCGCCGGCCGGCGGTGCTGGTGATCGACGAGTTCGGCCAGTTCAGCAACGACAATGTCATTAGCCTGCTGACGCTGGCGCGCAGCTCCCGGCTGGGGGTCATCCTGGCTACCCAGGATACGGCCAGTCTCAAAGATGAGGACGTTCGCAAGCTGGTGCTGGCCAACACGCGTACCAAGATCCTGATGGCATCCGACTTTCCCGAGGAGGTGGGCGAGCTGGCCGGAACCATGTTCCAGGTCGAGTCCAGTATGCAGCACGAAGACGGTGATATGACCGGCACGGGCAGCGCGCGAATGCAGCACGCCTTCAAGATCGACATGAATGAAGCGGGCAAGCTCCAACCCGGCGAGGCCTTCATCATTCGCCAGCGGCACGTGGTTAAGGTGAAGGTTCAGGCAGTTGGAACGGTCGAAAGGATCCCCGAACAACCGGAGGAGCAGCGGCGCCCGAGTGAATCGGCGCCGGCCGGAGAACCACCAGGCGAGGGGAAAGGCCCACCGCGGTTGTAGCGGAGAAAATGAACTTCTAAAGCACAACACTTGCACAGGAGGGAAACTGTGGATTCAGCAGAGAAAAGACCTTCGGGAAAACTGGGGAATTACCTGATCACGCTGGTGATTGAGGCGGTGTGCGGGCTGTTCCGCTTTGCTATCCTTGCTTTCTTTGCCGTGGCCGTCGCCTACGGTCTATTCGCCACAACGGTCGACCCCAGCGCCTTTCTATTTGGCGGAGCCAACCCGGATAGTTTAGTGCAGCCGGCGCTGTTTATTGCTTTCCTCCTCAGCTACAGCAATATCTTCGTCTCGTTGGCCGCCTATCTCGGCTTGGGCGGCGGCTCGACACTGACCCGCTTCGTGCTGGGCGCCCGCGAGCCTAGCCGGCGCGAGGAGGCGAAGCTCTACGAGTTGTTCGGGCAAATCGCCGAGCGGGTGGACTTTCCCGTGGGCTCCTTTTCACGGCTTTACATCCTGGACGCGCCATTTACCTACAGCTATGTGGTGGGGACGACGCTCTATATCTCGTCCGGGGCCGTCAACGAGCGGCACCTGCAGGCCTTGATCGCCCATGAGCTAGGCCACCTTCACTACGGCGACGGAGGACCGATCCTGGCCCTACGGCGGCTCGTCTTTCCCCCATTCCAGTTCTTCGTCGGCAGCGTCCGTGACTTCTCCAGCGCCCGGCCGCCATACAGGCCCGAGGCCAAGGATTTTGACGCCAAGGAAATCTTCTTCTCGTTGCTAACCAAGATACTCTTTTTCGTCCTGGCCTTTCTAGGCGGGGGTATTGGGGTATGGGTGATGTCATGGTCGTGGGCCAGTTATTTTCGCAAATGCGACTACGTCGCGGACGCGTTTGCGGTGCGGCTGGGGTTCAAAGACCAGCTCATCGAGTACCTGGAGGAGACCAAATTCTACGACACCTCGATCCCGTACATGCTTGGCTGGCGGCCGGCCAACGAACTGCGTATCGACAGGGTTATTGACTTGGAGGGGCCGGCGCTGGGGCCGCTTGTCACTCCGGCGGAAGGCCCCCGACCGGCCGGTGTCTCGTCGGATGGAGGTAGACCGGCGAGTGGACCGGAGCCTGAACCCGTGGTTGAGGCGGTGGCGGAGCCGGAACTGGCATCTCCGGGTCTGCGCGGGAGCCTAGTACCCGTGGTTAAGGAGGACAAACTGGTCGCTTCTGTGGCAGCGCCGGATGTTACCCACCCGGTAGGGGAGGGCAGCGCATCAGGTCTGAAGGGGAGCATGATGCGAGAAACGATGGCCGAATCGACGACGGAGGTGGACGATCTGGATGTCATCCTCGGCGGGGAAGCGAGCCCGTCACGTCTGCGCGGCAGTTTACTTAAAGAAGAAGCTGAATAAGGTAAAGGAGGTAACAGTGTACGGAGTGTCGTATTCGGTTGATATTGTCATGTGTATCGACGCGACCGGCAGCATGCAGCACCTGATTGACCAGGTGAAGCGCAACGCGCTGCGGTTCTACGAGGACCTGGTAAAGGTCATGACGTACAAGCAGAAGGCGATCGATTCTCTGCGGGTCAAGGTGATCGCCTTTCGGGATTTCTNTGTTGACGGCGACCACTCTTTAAAGATCTCGCCATTCTACAAACTGCCGGAGGAATCAGAGGCTTTCGCCGCTTTCGTCAAGGGGATCAAGGCCGGTGGGGGCGGCGATGACCCGGAAACGAGCCTGGAGGCCCTGGCGCTGGCGCTCAAGTCCGAGTGGCTGGATGTGGCGGATACCGCCAAGGGCCGGCAGGTGGTGGTAATGTGGACGGACACGAGTTCGCACCCGCTTGAGCGACAAAAGGATGGAAAACCGCCAGTCTATCCGGAAGGTATACCCGGTGACTTTAACGGCCTAACAGACTGGTGGGAAGGGGATAGCCATGTGAGGACGTCGGCCAAGCGGCTACTGGTTTATGCTCCGGATGTGTATCCCTGGAACAACATTGCTGAACACTGGTCGAACGCAGTGCACTACCCTTCAAAGGCGGGAGATGGACTGGAAACGGTGGATTACAGCGCGATTCTTGACGCGATCGCGAACACTCTCGGAGCATGAGCCGATCCAGGCTCAGGCTCAGACGGTTGCGCAGGAATCGTTTCTAACGGCCAGGCCCATTCCGGTTGAGAGAAAGCGAGCACCGGCCGAGCCCGGAGCGCTGCCAGTTCGCCTGGCCCTGTGGTTGGAGAAAATTCCCGATGAAGGGGAGGATGCCCCACCTCTGGCTGAAAGTCTCTCGAACAATGTCGCTCTGTTGGGTGTCTTTGATGGCTTGGGTGGGACAGGGAGCCAAATGGCAATACTGCCGGATGGCGAACACCGAAGCGAGGCGTATGTGGCCTCTCGATTGGTAGGCGACACTTGCCGTGAATTCTTTTTAGAACTGTCACCTCGTATAGATATTGACTCGGCGGGATTAGTTCGCGATTTGAAGACGCGACTGGATGCCTCCTTACAGTCGGGGGCTAGGGTAGTAAAGACAAATTCAAAATTACGTGGCACGATGGTTAACCGGTTGCCGACGACGTTGGCCCTGGCTTATGTGCGCGAGCAAAGGGACGGAGTAGCCCGAGCTCTAGTCATCTGGTCGGGTGATTCCCGAGTCTACCGATGGGGCCTCCGGGCGGGGTTGGCCCAGCTGACGGAAGACGACTTACAGGTACCAGGGGATGCTTTTGACAATCTGACCAACGACTCGCCTATATCCAACTACATCAGTGCCAGCCGGGCGTATCGGCTCAACTACCGGGAAGTCAGGTTGTCAGTGCCGTGTGTACTGCTGGCGGCGACTGACGGATGCTACGACTACCTGCCCACGCCGATGCACTGGGAGTATCTGCTCCTGGCCACGTTGCTGCGGAACAATACCGTCGACGAATGGCAGCAGGATCTGGCCCAGCGGCTGGGGAAAGTAGCCGGAGATGATGTTTCCCTGGCGCTGATAGGCCTAGGATTTGAGTCGTTGGGCGACTTGAAGATAGCCTTAGCCGGGCGGTTTGCGGCGCTGAACCGGAACTATATAGTACCGCTCCAGGAAGACATAGGCGGCGATGGGACCGGTTCCGGCACCCATCAGCAACGTGTCCGCCGGCAGCGAACGCTGGCGAGAGCACTGTGGCAGCAATATAAGCTGGGGTANGAGTGGGATGGGCTGCCAATTAAGCAGGAGGGTTAGCCGGTGCGTAAAGGTCAGNTGATTCANGGCTACCGGGTTGTGCAGGACTTCACCACGGCCGGCAGCGGGCTGAGCAAGTGGACGTTTGCCGAGAAGGACGGTCGGACCTACTTTCTCAAGGAGTTCCTGTCGCCGACCTATCCTGTTGACGGGGGACCGGGGAGTGCCGAGACCCGGGCTAAGAAGAAGCAAGCTTGCGAGGTGTTTGAGAAACGAATGTATGGGCTGATCGCCGCAGTCAACGGGACAGCCCCGACGGGTGGCAATCTGATTACCGCCATTGAGTTCTTCCGGGAGGGGGCGAAGTATTATAAGGCGACAGTCAAGGTGGATGTGGCTTCATTGACTGCCGAGGAAGTGGCCGGTCAGCCGCTGGCCAAGCGTCTCTTGGTCCTTCTGACAGTCGCCCATAGCTTACGCCTGCTGCACGCAGCCAACATCGTTCACGGCGACCTCCGGCCGGAGAACGTATTGCTCAAGAAGACCATCACCGGAGATTACGCGGCTAAGCTAATTGACTTCGACAGCAGTTATTTCTCCGGTAACCCACCGCCGCGTCAGGAGCTGGTGGGTGACCCCATCTACTACGCTCCCGAGGTAGGGCGGTATGTCGAGGCCGCCGACGGCGCGGATGCCTCGTTGTTGACTACCCAATCCGATATCTTTTCTCTGGGGCTGATGTACAGCCAATATCTGACGGGTTACTTACCTTCCTTCAGCCGGGAGAAGTATCGTTACTCCTACGTTGCCGCGGGCAACGGCGGCCGGTTGAAGCTGTCTAGTGACGGGCTGCCGCCAGGCCTGAGCAAGCTGTTACGGACCATGTTGTCTCCGAACCCAAGCCGCCGGCCGGATATCCATAAGGTGTTTTCCCGGTTGAAAGACCCGACGATCCTGGTCGTCAAAGAGAATATAGGGTCTGAAGAAGTAAAAGCATCGGCTCCGGCGAAAACTATCAAGAAGGACGCTTCGCCGGCGAAAAGCAGCCGGGGAAGGATGAAGGGAACGCTGGCCAGGAAAGACGGGTCTGAAGAGCTGCCGCTGACGGTCGAGCCGTTGCCGCCGGCTGAACTGTCACCGGTAGGAGAAGCTCCGGTGGGCGAGGGGCGGCCTTCAAAACTCAAGGGAACCCTGGTGTCCCATCGGGACGAGGAGGAACATTGAGCGAGGCAATGGTAAGGGGGTGGATCTGCAAGCGATGCGAGACGGCCAATGCGGCCGGGACGACAGTCTGTGAGGTTTGCATCAGTCCCCTGCTTTACACTCAAGAGGAGTTGGAGCGGGTTGTGAACCAACTGATAAAAGAGGCCGAGGCCAGGATAAAGGCCGAGATGGTGCCCGTACCAACACCTGCGCCGGCTCCTGCTCCAGTAGTGCCCGTTCCAACTGCAAATTGTGATGATGCCTGGATTCTGGCGTTGATTCTGGGGCTTATAGCCTTTGGGCTTTTTCTGTTTATCGTCCTGTTCTTCGCGTCGGTGCAGCAGTAATTGGTGGAGCCCTGAGAATCCAAATGAGTAGCGTGTAGAGAGGCAAGGATGGTTAGTTGGGTATGTAAGCGGTGTGAAACTGCCAATGGTGCAGAAACCATGATGTGCGAGGTCTGTAGCAGCCCGATGCTCTACACCCACGAAGAGGTCGAACAGTTAATTGCGAATAGAGTGGCAGCGGCCAAGGCCAAAGCTACCGCTACAAAAGCGGCTACAAAAGCGGCAATATCACCCCCTTCGGCACCTGCGCCACCTCCGGTTGTCGAGACTTCGTCTGATTGCTTTTTTGCCTGGGCAGTGGCTGCATTCCTGGCTATTATGCTGTTCCTGTTCTTATTCGGCTAGACAGACCGAGGTGGTCAAGGACTAAATTTTGCTGAAGCGAATTCCCCCCTTGATTCTGTAAATGATCAGGCGTATGGTGGCTTTGCCCAATTAACGAACATGGAGGCAAGTGACCAAAGAAGTGCCGTTGCAGTTCGATCTCTTCAGCGGGGAGCTGGTCGACAACCGGACGGCGAAGCAGAGGCGATTAGATAGAGAACAAGAGAGACCCCAGCAGGCGCTGATGTTCTCCCAGCGGGAGATGGCCCAGTTCGGCGTCAACCCGCGACCCAAGCTACCAATTTCGCCCAAGACCCGATTGGAGTTGATGGTCGAAGACCACCGCACGGAAGAAGAGATAGCGGCGGCAATTCAAGAGGAGGCGTTGAAACAGAACTACCGGTTGTTTGAGGGCGACGAAGTGGAAGAGGCTGCTCCACTAGAAGAAGCGAGCAAATAATAGGACCATCAGTTACGCACGTTCCCTTTATGTTTTCCGAACTGGAGACGGGTTTTAGGAAACAGGTATGGGGCGGCTCGCTAACGCTCGTGGGGTGCTCGCTTCGGATCGCCCGGTGCTGGACGACTTCCGGCCTGTCTTCCGCTTCGTGCTCATGCCTCCGCCCCTTTTTATCGCCCGTTTTAACGCTTCAGCCCGACGCTTCCAGCCCTTTGAGGGTCTGTCGCGCCCGGCTTTCGCTACGGGCTGAGGGGCCAAGGCCTGGCACTCCGACTCCAGTTGGCCGTTCGCGTCTGGTGCCCCGACCTTCCCCTTCGCTTGCGCTCCCCGCAGGCTATCGCCTGCCCGCCCCAAGTATTATCACCGCCACCATCGAGATCGATGTGCGAGAAGAAGAGAGCGAATCGGTGAATTTCTTGGTTGCACATGCTCCTTTTTAGTATGTCACACGGTCAAGGGTCGAGATGAACAGTCTCTGCGAGGCTGCCCTTGACTGCGTGTGAGCTGGTGGAGGTAGAGCGCGTGCAACGCCGCGCAGCGCTCTGAACATATACAATGAAGCGGCGAAGAAAGGAGAAGGTATGATAAGGCGATTACCTACCTTCCAGGGTTATACAATTGACGTGAGGCTCAAGGAGTTTCGCAAGGTCGAGTGGGACAAGCTACCAGAATTCATTGCTTTCGAAAGCGAGGATGGACGAAAGCTATTGGCTGAAATGGAAAATCGACCGGAAGCTGTCTGGACATATCAGGACGAGAGCCCTTACGAGATTGTCCGACAGGTCAGAAATGCCTCTGCCGGGTGGCCGTAGCCGCCGGCATCAGTTTGGGGCTGGGTCGTCGTCAAGCCACTCCGGCTCCCCAGCGATGACTGAAACACTGACCGTACCATCGCGGATGGCGCTTATAAAAGCCGCAGCCAGGGCGGTCGCCAGTTGGAGACGTTCCGGCTCATTATCCAGACAAAGACCGTCGTGGCGTTCGAGGATCGCCAGTAGATAGGTTTCCAGTGACTCTGCTTCCGGGAGAGAGCCGACGGGGATTTGATCGATAACTTCCGCGTTCATAGCCGCAGCCTATCGGACGCAGTTCGGTAAGTCTAGCTCCATTTCTGTTTCCAAAGCTCGCTCAGAGCCGTTCTAAGCGCAATATTCGTCTAAAAAGCACCTGTGGCCGCAGAACTTGCCGGAGGACGCCGATTGCGTTGGAAATGACACTGTCACAGGGTTGCATCCCGATTGCACCCCCTCTCCATTAAATCTCCACAGGTTCCGATTACCATACAAAGCATACAAATAAAAGTGGGCGCAAGCGCCTGTTGAAAGGAGTTCCGAAAATGAAACAGAGTAGACTGATCGTTTTATTGCTGGTGTTGGTGATGGCCCTTGCTATTACCGCTGTCGTGGCGTTCGCCCAAGGCGCGCCGGCGCCCCAAATCCCAGGCNTTGGCCCGGGCATGATGGGGGGCGGTATGATGGGACGTGGCCAGATGGGTTCGGGCATGATGGGGCAAGGTGGCCGGATGGGCCCGGGCATGATGAACGGCATGAGCGGCATGATGGGCAGCTTCAACCTGATCGATGTTGTCGCCGAGCAAGTTGGCCTGACGGCTGATGAAGTGCGCGATGAACTGGCGACGGGTATCTCTATCGCGGACCTGGCGGCGAAGTACGAGGTCGACGTCCAGGTGATCNTNNNTGAGGCTNTGGCGCAGCACCAGGCAGCGCTCGACGCGGCTGTNGAGTCCGGCGCCNTGACCCCGGAACAGGCCGCGACNATGCAGCCCATGATGGCNTCGATGCTGGCGACGCGCATCTCGCAGCCGTGGGGCGCGGGACATGGCGGGATGAATGGCACTTGCCCCGGCATGGGCGCGCAAGGTAACGTTCCGAATGCTTAATCACTGAGATAAAGGGCGTAGAACTGGTTGCAGCAGGGCGGGCGCTGACCGTAGAGGTTTTCGCCCGCCCTGCTGCTTTCATTTACGGTGTGAAAACAGACTGTAGCTGGGGCATAATACCATCGATGACTACCGTTCTGATCGTTGACGACGAGCCTGAGATCATCCGCGTGGCACGCGGCTACCTGGAGCAGGGCGGCTACACAGTGTTGGCCGCCCGCGATGGCACGGCCGCGCTCGAGATCGTCCGCCGCGAACTCCCCGACCTGATTGTCCTGGACCTCAATCTGCCGGCACCACCTGGCACGCCGCCTATCGATGGGATCGACGTAGCCCGCCAGGTGCGGCAAATGGCGGGAGCGGTAGCGCAGACGCCGATCATCATGCTTACCGCGCGCGTCGAGGAAACGGACCGCATCGTCGGCCTCGAGGTTGGGGCCGATGACTATGTAGCCAAGCCCTTCAGCCCGCGCGAGCTTGTGGCCCGCGTGCGCGCCGTCTTGCGCCGTTCGGCCCGCCCTGCAGCCACGCCCGAGCAGATCGTCGCCGGGCCGCTGGTCATTGACGTGACCCGACACCACGTCAAAGTGGATGACCAGGTCGTCGATCTCACGCCGACCGAGTTTGCCCTGCTCCAGGCGATGGCGGCCGAGCCCGGCCGCGCCTGGACTCGATCGCAGTTGATCGATTTGCTAGGCCCCGACTACGAAGGCCTGGACCGGACTGTCGATAGCCACATCAAGAACCTCCGGGCCAAGATCGAACCGAATCCCAACCAGCCGCGCTTCGTGCTGACGGTGTTCGGTGTCGGATACAAATTCAATGAAGACTTCTAGCCGGCTGCGAATCGGTTTATTCGGCCGCATCATGTTGGCCTTCCTGGTGGTGATCGTGGCNGGTGGCCTGTTGGCGACGTGGTTGGCACGCCGGACCGTAGCTTCCCAGTTTGCTCTCTACACCACGACCGGAGGCCAGCGCCTCGCCCAGGGGCTAGTCCCCGATCTAGCTGCTTACTATATTGAGCGCGGCAGTTGGGAAGGCGTAACCGAAGTGCTTTCCAGCAGCGCTGGACACGGGATGATGGACAACATGGGGATGGGAATAGGCGGCCCGATGTTATCGATGATGGGCTACCGCGTGTTGGTTATCGACACCAGTGGGCGCGTGGTGGCCGACACGGGCGGCGATATGGCGAGTACGCAGGTGGACACCAGTGTCCTGCAGGAGAATGGCACGTTCATTACTGACGGAGAGGAGGTGATCGGTGCCGTGCTGGTGACAGCGGATGTTCAGGCCGAGGAGCAGGGAGAGCGCTTTCTAGGCGTGATGAACCGGGCCATTCTATTTTCTGTCTTCCTGGCTGGCGCCTTGGCTTTGGTGTTCGGCGGTCTGATCGTCTGGCGCGTTGTCCGGCCGCTGAAAAACCTCACTATGGCCGCGAGCGCTGTGGCCGCGGGCGACCTCAGCCAGCGTGTCAGCGTTCCCCCAGGGGATGAAATCAGTGACCTGGCCGATGCCTTCAACCGTATGGCCGTGCAGCTGGACCGCGCCGAGGTCCTGCGGCAGCAGCTGACGGCCGACATCGCCCACGAGTTGCGAACACCTATCACCGTTATCCAGGGGAATATCGAAGCGCTGCAGGACGGTATCTTCCCTCTAACCCAAGAGGCGTTGGAGCCTATCCTGGATAAGACATTGCTATTGCGTCGGTTGGTCGAAGACCTCCGACAGCTGGCGCTCGCTGAGTCGGGTCAACTCAGCCTGATACCAGAGCCGCTCGACTTGGGTCACTTGGCTGACCAGGCACTCGACGCTTTTCGCCCGTCGGCTGAGGCTCGTGGCGTCGAGTTGTCGCTTATACCAGCGGATAATCTCCCGCTTGTCCGTGCTGATCGCCAGCGTGTGCAGCAAGTGCTTGATAACTTGTTGTCCAACGCGCTGCGCTACACACCTGACGGCGGTCGCATCACCGTTGGTCTTGCGCGGGAGAATGAGTCTATCCGGGTCACCATGACCGATACCGGCCCGGGCATCCCGGTCGAGGTGCTACCGAATGTTTTTGAGCGCTTTTACCGCGCCGACCAAAGTCGCGAGCGCCTAAGTGATGGTGGCGGTAGTGGTCTTGGTCTTGCGGTGGCCCGCTCTATAATCGAAGCCCACGGTGGCCGTATCGATGTCAAAAGCCTGCCAGGAGAGGGAGCAACATTCTGGTTCAGCCTGCCTGTTGACGTACCCGAAGGCACAAAGTGATCGAGCCGCTCTTTAGCATCCACGATGTGCGGCGTCACCGGCCGCATTAGCTTACTCTTGCGCCCCAGCGGCGACGCCCAGAGCTACCCACACCAGAACCGCAATCAAATGGTCGGACCTGGTTGGGAAGGAACTGTTTCGGTCCAACGCTTTCACATCACGATGCTGTGAAGAACGGCTGGCCGCGTAAGTAAAACCGCGGCCAGCCCTGGTTCTTTACTACCTACGGTGTAGATGAGATGGGGACGGTGTCAGCCGGCCGCTCCCGCGCAGTACCTCGATACCACGGCGTGCCCAGCCGCGGCAGTAGCCAGCGATCCAGCCCATACCAGCCGGCAACTTTCCAGGCCAGGATCAACAACACTTGGAGTAGGAAAAAGACTGGGTTCACGCTGGCGGAGCCGGCCAGCATGAAGTTGAAATTCATAAATCCGCCGAGGATAGCGGCGATGCCGGTGAAGGCTCCTAGCAGCAGCAAGATACCGACGACCACTTCACCAACGGCGACGAGAGGGCCAAACCATGTATATGAATTGGCATCGAGCAAAAATTGCAGGAAACTCCGATACCAGCCGAACGCGATTGCCGGACGCCCTGCGTCCGGTATCGCTACTGCCCCTTCCCAGAAGCCTTTTAGTGCCTCTCCGCCCTGCATCCAGGCCGGATTGGTCAGCTTGCCCCAGCCGGACGTCATCCACCGGTAACTCAGATAAAGACGGATAATTAGCCATAGCCAGGCAAAGCGCGTCGTGCTGAATAAGATACGCGCGAAGGGCGGGTCGGGAAAATTGACCTCACCTTTTTCATCNACCAGCTTTTCGCTCATGTCACTCACCTCTTTCAAATGAATGTGTCTGCCCATCTGGCTATATCGCCATATCGGACAGAAGTAATAAGTAATACGAGTGTAATGGGTTTTGGCTTGGGACGAATGCGCCGTTTGGCTTGTTCTGCTACGACACCTGGCCACATCAAAGGTTACACATTCGGGACATCAGACTTGGTCATGGCTGACATCCAGTTCGAGGGTTGACCCGATCACATGAAAAATCCCACATATCACATATTGGGAAGAACGCCCGGCAATTAACCGAAAACCCTAACGTAAAAAGCGCAATCGGCAGTTCTGTGCCCGACCGCAGCGACGAGACAGAAATGTCGCTCGCAACGGTGCGGGAGAAGGCCAGATAGTTTGTCACCGAAGGCATGTTGGGGTTGGTGGTTAAACGATTCGGCCCAGGCTCTATCGATCACTCTTCGCGTCGCCTCAATTTGAGATGTTTGAGTTGGATGACGCCCAGTGGGTGAAAATCTGGCGGCGACCAGAATATGCCAGGTGACGTCTGGCGATGAGGGCGGCTGCTAGACAGCTTGCTTTTGATTTCAGCCTGATGCTTTGGCTGCTATTGGGCTTTTTACTGGACGATGGCGGACGCCAACCTTTCACTGGCCAGATATTGGAGCGATAATCATAATTTGCCGCTTTCATTCTCCCATGCTTCGAGTTGGCGGGAGACGCAGTGCTGATTGGAATAGGAGCAAATGACACAACAGTCACCCGGCTGAGGCCGCAGATGTGCGCCGCAACTGGTGCACGTATGGGAAATGAGTCAATAGTCAGGCGGAATATCGATGGTTTTGATGTCGCCACAGACTGAACAAGTCATTTCAGCCTTGAGTATCGGGGCAAAGGGTACATTATCGTTCATTGTGTATCAGAATAGTGACTATCTTGCATTGTACATCGTGGGGCTACAAATTCGCTGACATTTGGTAAGGTTGCTGATCCTTTACCCCTCGACACGGTTGCCTAGCCGCGTTTAGGTTAATGATCGGCAGTTATGATGCACCATATATGTTACCTATCAAGGCTCTTCGTCACGAATAGTGCAGGTGCCTCCTCAAGCTGGAAATTTATAATCAACCTATCGAAATGTTGGCCAATGTCCAGAGGTGGTTGACCCAAGAAATCAAGGGAATACGATGCGGGAAGGCCCGAAATCTTGTTGCTGCACTTTTTACGAAGAAGAACCCCTATCAAGTGGCCAGGTAGATGCACCGCGTAAAAGAAGGTTCTCCAAGGCACTCTCCCCGCAAGGCGTCGGCCTCTCCTATCTCCGAGGCAAGAGATCAGATATGAAATTGAATATGGTTTGGGGGCGACCTGGTGCAGCAATAAATTAGTCTGCGCTACCGCAAACAGCCTGCCAAGAAGTGAAAATCCGCTATTGCTGGATATGGTTGGGGATCAGACCTTGCGAGACGGCGCGCATGACGGCCTCTGTCCGGCTATTAGCATTTAGTTTGCCGTAAATGTTTGCGAGGTGCCCCTGAACCGTCCGATCGCTAATCCCTAGCTGAACGCCAATGGCTTTATTCGTGTAACCTTTGCTTGCCAGCGCCAGAACTTCCAGCTCTCGTTCGGTGAGCTGTTCGTGTTCCTCATATTGAATGGAGCCATGTCCAGAGACCAGGACCATCAGCTTTTGGGCGATGGTGGAATCTAAGGCAGACCTGCCTTCCGACACCTCGCGGACGGCGTGGATAATCTCTACCGGCGAAGCCGTCTTTAGCACGTAGCCGTTGGCCCCGGCTTGCAACACGCCGATTACATAGGCATCGTCATCGTAGGCTGTGAGCACCAGGACTCCGACCGGTTGGCGACTGGCTCGTACCCAGCGGGTAACGTCGATACCACTGCCCTTAGGCATTTGGATATCGAGCACAGCAACATCCGGTTGGTGCTGCTCAATTAGTGCCCGAGCCATCTCGCCGCTGTCCGCCTCGGCGACAACTTCGATATCCGGAACGCTCTCCAGAAACATTCGGATGCCGGCCCGCACGACGGCGTGATCATCAGCCAGCACGACGCGTATTGGATTGGTCTCAACATCCATTCAGGTACTCGTAAAAGTCGCGCTTGCAAGCGAGCCAAAAACCCCGCCGCCGGTTATGCAAACACCCTAGGCGGGGTTGCCTATCACTTATATTCGCGACACAGATTCACGTTCCACAAAGCGCGATGTCGCCGCTTGGAAACGCGGATAAAGAAACCAGACAATTCCCAGGCCGAAAAACGCGCCGGTTACGAGGCGCGCCACAGAATTGAACGAGCCCAGGGCATCGCCGGCATAAAAAGTGGCCGGAAGCGCGTGACCGGTCAGAGCCGCTAACCAAGAGTTGTCGGTGCGAAAGCCGCCACCGATCCCGCCCAGCAGGTCGCTTATCAGGTGGGTGGAGCCGTCAATTGCCAACGGAAAGAGTAGTAGCGCCAGCCCCCACCAGGGAAGCGGCCTGACGCGCTTGCGTAACGGCCAGAAGGCTAGGCCCCAAAGCAGCATACTCCCGTACATCGCAACCATGCGGTCGGACCATGCGACCTTCCAGCCCATCTGTGGGTTGCCGATGAACTGGCGCAGTATCAGGGCGTTGTTGGTGTTCTGCCATGCTGCCTGGATTTCGGACAAACTATAGGTGGGACTTGCGCCGAAGAGGAAAAAGGATCGTTGAGGAAGTTGGTGGCATTGGGTGCTGTAGAACCAGTAGATGCCATTAGCCGCTCGCGGCCAGCCCAATTCCATGAACAACGGCGCGAGCCAGGGCAGCCCGGCGAATACGACGAGCGACAGGCTGATGGCAAGCCACCAGTGGCGTGCTAGCCCATAAACCAGACGGCCTGGCCGATTCGATAGATAGTTCGCATCGATCTGAGCGAAGCGAACAAGATTATCTTCTCCGGACATCGCTCAATGATGTGTGCCCTGGTGATGGGCACTACCTGCATCGGATTTCCCGATATATTTCTCCGGATCCTTGTCAAAAGCCGCCTTGCAGCCGGGAGAGCAGAAATAATAAGTCTCGCCGTTATACTCAGACTTGCCCGCGGCCTTCTCTTTGTCCACTTCCATTCCACACACAGGATCAATTGCCATTTCAGTTAACCTCCAGGATGCTCAATCTATACTCAACAAGNCGANCNCNCGGGNNTCCGGCATTTCCGGCCCGCGTGACCAATTTGTGCCGNTTTGTCGGTGGCATTCACTGGGCCATAGTGTCGCNTTGATGCCTCNNTGCCCAATCATCCCCAGACATACCAGACCCAATTNTCATCTTAACGCTAAAGTGCCCGATTTGTATGCGCCATACGGCGTATTGTGTAACANGCTCCGCTACCTATAATCACTNCTATNGAAACCTGAAATCCAAGGAGTTAGAGATACAGGAATGTAGCCTCGCCTTGTATTTGGATCTTTATATGAGTAATCGTGTGAAATATGGCGTGCTGTTTCTTGTGTTGGCACAAATTGCGGTCATCGCCTTCTTGTTCGTAGCGCCCCGATTGGTTAACGCTTTGCCCGGTGAATATCGAGTTCGACTGGCAAGAGTGCCGGTGGTTGAGTCACTGCTGAAGATAGGCGTTACACCCTTGCCAACCGCGCTACCTGCTCCGGTCGGAGTAGCGGACAGACCGATAATTTCCATTCCGGCTGTTCCCGCATCAACAGCCACACCAACATCTGTGCCGATTGATTCCCCAATCATCGCTACAACTGAAAGCGAATTTGCCGAGCAAACCCCACAGCCCACCCTTACGCCGCCTCCGACCGCAACCCCATCGCCTACGTCGACACCTAAGCCACTGCCTCGTCAGGCGCGTGTTGACGACCTAAAAATCATCGCGCAGGGCTTCAACAACTGCGGCCCGGCCAACCTGGCCATCAACCTTAACTNCTACGGCAACCCCACCACGCAAGGTGAGGCGGCTGCCTTTCTCAAGCCGAACTCGGAAGATCGCAACGTCAGCCCATGGCAGATGGTGGATTACGTGAACGAACAGACTGACCTGCGCGCCTTTGTCGGTAGTGGCGGCGACTTGGAATTGATCAAGCGTTTTCTCGCTAATGGCTTGCCTATCGTCATTGAAAAGGGATACGAGTTGGAGAGCGAGGGGTGGCTGGGCCATTATCTGACCATGTTTGCCTATGATGACGACAAACAGGAGTTCCTGAGCCTGGATACGAATCTCGGCCCCTGGGACAGTAGTGGTCGGGTGGACTCCTATGAGATGGTGGAGCACTACTGGCAGCAATTCAACTATACCTTCTTCGTTGTTTACCCGCCGGAGAAAGAATCGCTGGTACAGGATCTGCTGGGACCGGATATGGTGGATACAGTGGTTATGTGGCAAAAGGCGGCCGAGCGCGCGCAGGCGGAAATTGAAGCCGATCCGGAAAACGCCTTTACCTGGTTTAATCTGGGCGAAAGCCTCACGCGTCTGGGCGAACTATCGGGCGAGATGCCTTACTACGAAAGTGGCGCGAGCGCCTTTGACCAGGCCCGTACTTTAGGCATTCCTCCGCGCATCGTCTGGTACCAATTCCGCCCGTACATCGCCTATATGAAGGTGGGCCGCTATCAGGACATCTTGGATCTGGCCGAGGTTACGCTCAGTTCACAGGGCGGCCGCAACGTAGAAGAGACCTACCTTTACCAGGGTCACGCCCTCGCTTTCTTGGGCGATGGGCAGGGGGCCATTGATGCCTATGAGCAGGCGCTGCGGCTGAACAAGTACTTCTACCCGGCACAATGGGCGCTGGACGCTATCACTGGTACTGGTGGAGGGTGATTTCTTCACAGCGCGTCCGGCTTGCTGGCTCGATCGTAATGCAGACGTCGATAGAGGCAGGTAGCGGTTCTAACGAATTTGATTGAAACACTGTTCGCGCCGTCATTCGAAACACGCTATCTGGCGCATGTGTCCTTGTCTGTTTATGACTAGACTAAGCGCAAAGGTTTAAATTTTGAGTTTAACGGAGAATACAATATGAAGAAGCTGTTGCTGATTATGATCGTGGCTATTATGGCGCTGGCGGCTGTCGTTCCGGCATTTGCCCAGGAAGAGCACGCGTGTGCCCATGATGGCACGACAATCGAGAGCCTGCACCATTGCGTAGCGCACGCGGCCGAGATGGGGCATATCACCAAGCCCGGCGTCACCAATGCGCTGCTGACTAAACTGGAGGCTGCCCAGTCTGCCTATGAGGCTGGCAACACCAATGCATCTCTGAATGTCCTTAACGCCTTCATCAACCAGGTGAATGCGCAGACCGGCAAAAGCATCGAAGCCGAGCACGCCGGGCACCTGATCGAGCATGCCTGGAACGTGATCAATGCGATAAACGCCTGATTGACGACGTAGCTCTTTGAGCGATGATTGTAGTACCGGGAGAGGTCGCCTCTCCCGGTTTATATTCCACCGGTCATGCCAAGCGCATTCGGATGAGTCCTTGGCATTTCCTGCTTGGCGCACTCATTTGATAGCTGAACTCAGATGGCCTGCGCAAGCTTCTTGTGTCGATTCCAAGATGATCTTTTTTGAACGTCAGAACGGGCAATTGAGGAAGCTGCTACTGATTGGCATTAGTGCGCTGGTAACGTTCCTGGTGGCATGCCAGGGAAGCGGCGCGGCGAGCAACTCCGGGAGAGCGCCTCTCGTCCTGAGTACGGTACCACCCTTGCCCGTTTTAGACGAAGGTGAGATTGCCGCCGGGCAGCAAATCTATACTGATTACTGTGCCGAATGCCACGGAGCTGACCTGCAAGGCGAGGCCGATTGGAAGATACAAAACGAGGACGGATCCTTTCGCGCTCCGCCACATGATGCCGGTGGCCATACCTGGCACCATAGCGATGCCGTACTGCTCGAGGTGATACGGCTTGGTGGGGCACGATTGACGGAGGACGTCGGCGGTACTAGTAACATGCCGGCATATGGCGAGATTCTCTCCGAGGCGCAAATACAGGCCGTTTTAACCTACATCAAGAGTACTTGGCCGGAAGAAGCCCGGCAGGTTCAATGGGAACAGACAGCACGGTCTCAGCCGTAAGGTTGTGGGCCGTCAGGCGCCCGAGGAAAGCCATAGGACGGTTGGCGGCGTGTAGAGGAGGATAGCATGAAATATTGGTTTGGAATCATGGCTCTATTACTGCTGACGTTTGGAACAACAGCTTGCAGCGCCGGTAACGAAGAGGTTGAGGAGTCTACCCCTGCCATAGAAGGCCCTGCTTTAGTGATGTTTTACTCCGACAACTGAGTGCCCTGAGCGCAGATGACGCCCATCGTGAATGGGCTAGAGAGTGATTTTGCAGGACAAGTTGCCGTCGTGCGTCTGAATGTAAGCGATCCGGGGGTTGAGGAGCTTCAGAGGCAATATAGCGGGCGCGGCCACCCCTTCTTTGCCGTGGTAGATAAAGATGGTCAACTGACCGATGTTTATTTTGGCCCACAGAAGGCCGAGGTTCTAGGCGCGGCAATGGATGCCGTCCGTCCATAGTGGCCGCNCTACTACGAATTCAGCACAGGATTTTCGGCCGGCGCCACTATCTATAAGAGAGGTTTATATGCGCTACTTTGTCCTGACGTTAATCTTGCTCGCCGGGCTTCTGTTTGCGTTGGCTGCCTGTACAGATTCTTCATCCTCGCCACCTAACGGTGAGTTGGAGACTTCAGATGGAATAAATGTGTCGTTGACCACTATGCCCGATCCGCCGGTCAATGGAAGTATTGAGCTAGTGGCGTCCGTTATGGATGCCCAGGGCCAACCTGTCGAGGATGCCGGAGTATTTTTTATGGCCAGTCACACGGATATGGCCGGCATGTATACAGATGGCCAGGGAATTGCCCAGGGCCAGGGGCGTTATTCAATTGTGACCGATCTCAGCATGAGCGGCTCGTGGAAAGTAACGGTACAGGTCAACCAGGGAGGTCTAAGAACGCTTGAGGAGTTTAATCTGGGGGTTGAATAAAGGGCGGCACGTGGCCGCAGTGCAATCGTCGCAAGCTGGAAGGCTCAGGCTGGCCAGGGTATCTGGGAGCGCCAACATTCAGGTTCTATATCTTTGCTGCGTAGATGTGAGATACTTGGCCACATGATAGATACATGGACATCAAACTTCGCCTAGACTGACATCTAGTCCGGGGGCTGCCTCGGCCACGTGAAATGTCCCACATGTGGGAAGAAACCCCTGGCAATAAATCGGAAACCATGACACGAATTGCGCAATTGGCAATTGTTTGCCTGTGAAATCATTGGTCTCTATCATCCTTCGACGCACAAACCGAGAAGTAGAGATCGATGGATACCAATGAGCCCTTTATCCGCTCCCTGGTTCATTTTGAAGGGAAAAAGGTCTATAGGGTCCGAATCATCGAAGGCGTTTCGGGCACGATCCTGGCTGGAATGGCATCACTGCATAAAAAGGAGTTTGCCATTCAGCATCTGCTGCACGTGGCCTAACGGCCTGTCGATGTGACGATGCATCCGGTGAAGCTGGTCAATAGGGGGAAGGTTGGGAGCGGTCGGCATCATCAGCTTGTTCGGCTTGCGTGCTTGACGGTGAGAAGCGACGTTCGCGGGTAAACCATGGCACACGCCTACTGGTTCAACCGCGCCAGGATATCTTTCATCTGCGCGATCTCGCGCTCTTGTGCTTCGACGATCTCACCGCACAGGTCGATGATCTCCTGGTCGTTGAGCGACGACTCTTCGCACATCAGGATAGCGCTGGAATGATGGGGGATCATTGACCGTAGGAACTGCTCGTTCCCTACCGGCGTTTGTGTCCGTGCTAGAGCAAAGGCCAGAATGCCAATCAGGACGAAGGTAGCAATGAGAGCGTAGTTTAACCGTTTGTTGTTGTACATTGACCCCATGACCAATAGCATCAGGATAACCATCGGCGCGACCATCATCACAGCCATGTAGACGCGGTTGATGTTGGCATAGAAATGGTCAAAGCGATCGATCATAGCGTAGGTGAGCAGAAACATGATGACGGCATTGATACTGATGACAACAGCGAGTTTCTTGTAGGGCATGTTCTTACTCATGGCCATCGCCGGCACCTTTTCCAACGTTGCCTTATTCTGATCTATCTTGGTATCCATCGTATCTCCTTTCGGCCTAGCCATACTGTCATGCCAATTGTGCTGAGTGTTACTGATATTGTAGGCTCATCCCTGAATGCCGGACAGTACCCGGAGATATGCGACTGAGTTATGAAAGGGGTATAAAGCATAGAGGGGAGCACTGATTACGGCGGCGGTCACAGCTTCGTCAGCGGTCAGCCTGACCAGCCGCTGCGCCTTGGCGATGTCTGGCGATGAGGGCGGCTGCTAGACAGCTTGCTTTTGATTTCAACCTGATGCTCTGGCTACTACTGGGTCTTTAGCCGGGCGAGGTCTTATGTCCCATGTGTGTAACCTTTCATGTGACCAGGTGTCAGGTCATGCAGTGGCGAGAGATAGGCCGTTGAAAGTTTAGCCTCGAAGCCTAACACCACCACCCTCCGTCCCTCAAGGACGGAGGGTGGGTAGTGGAGGGAAGAAATAGCGTTGAACGCTCAGGGTACCCAGTCGGACAACACCGTCAAGACGCGGTTGGGTTGCTGGGGATCATTGCTGGGCAAATGAACCCGAAAATCATGCTTTCCGTCCATGCCTTCATGCATGGAGAATTGCATCGAGATCGTGGTGCTTTCGCCGGGCTCTAGAGCCATCGAACCGATGGCTAGTGGAGGCGGTCAACACCCCTCCGCGACTTCTATATACGGGTCTTCGCTAAATCTCAGTGTCTGGTCGCCGACATTGGTGAGCTGAAAGGAAGCCTCTGCCGGTTGGTTGAATTTCATCACTCCCAAGTCTATTTTTTCCTGGTCCACTCTCAGA
>JAACJX010000439.1 GCA_014237545.1 Ardenticatenia bacterium
GGGACGAAGCCCTTCATGTAGAGCGAATTGAGCGGCAGCGCGCTCCACCACCAGATCGGCGTGCGCGACAGCCGGTCCGGCTCGCTATAGGTGGTCGGCCGGCCCTTATAGATGAGATAGGCCAGCGCCAGACCGCTGAGAGCCAGCAGTAACGATAGCCCGGCGACTAGCGGCGAGAAGACCACCGGCGTGTGCGGCATGTGAAGAATGCCCTCTTCGGTCAGCTCAAACGCCGGGATGGAGTGTTCCTCCCACTGCTCCAGCAGCAGCCAAAAGCCGTGGGGGTGCATATCGTATCGCTCCGCCTCGGCCGCCGACAGGTAGGGCACGTTGAGCAAGCCGCCAAAGATGGTCAGCACGGCCAGCACCAGCAGCGGCCGCGTCATGAGCGGCGGGCTTTCGTGGGCGTGCTCGGCCGCCGCGTGGCGGGGCTTGCCGAAGAAGGTCATGATGAGCTGGCGGCCGACGTAGAAAGCCGTGCCCAGCGCCGCCAGGGCCAGAATGACGAAGAACAGGAAGGCGTGCGTCTGGCCGTGGAGCAAGATCTCGTCCTTTGACCAGAAGCCGGCCAGCGGGAAGATGCCCGCCAGCGCCAGCGCGCCGATCATGTAGACGATGTAGGTCGTGCGCATCTTGTGGCGCAGCCCGCCCATGTAGCGCATGTCTTGGGGGTCGAAGCCGTCATCTTCGTGATGGGCGTCATGATCCCCACCGTGACCATGCGTGATCTCGTGATGCCCGTGCTCCATGCCATGGATGACCGAGCCGGAACCGAGGAAGAGCAGCGCCTTGAAGAAGGCGTGGGTGATCAGGTGGAACATCGCCGCCACGTAAGCGCCCATGCCCGCTGCGGCGACCATGAAGCCGAGCTGGCTGACGGTGGAGTAGGCCAGCACCTTCTTGATGTCGTTCTGGCTGAAGGCGATCAGCCCGGCGAAGAAGGCCGTCAGCGCGCCGGTCCAGGCCACCAGGTCGGGCGTGGAGATGATGCCCAGCAACAGGTGGCCGCTGTCGCGCACGATCTCGTACAGGACGTTGCTGCGCACCAGCAGGTAGACGCCGGCCGTGACCATCGTCGCCGCGTGGATGAGTGCCGACACGGGGGTGGGGCCGGCCATAGCGTCGGGCAACCAGACGTAAAGCGGGATCTGGGCCGATTTGCCGGCCACGCCCAGCAGGAGCAGGGCGGTGACGGCCGTCAGCACGCCGGCGATCGGCACGCTAAGCCCGCCGAACTGGACCATATGGTTGGCCTGGTAGAACTCCACCGCGCCTTCGAAGATGGGCGTGTAGTCCAGCGTGCCGAACGTCCAGAACAGCAGGAACATGGCCAGCAACACGCCAAAGTCGCCGATGCGGTTGACGACCATGGCCTTGCGGCCGGCGTTGGCGTTGGCCGGGACGCCGTTCTTGTCCAGCCGATCCCACCAGAAGCTGATGAGCAGGTAGGAGCACAGGCCCACGCCTTCCCAGCCGACGAACATCATCAGGTAACTGCTGCCGCTCACAAGGATGAGCATGAAGAAGATGAACAGGTTGAAATAGGTGAAGAAGCGCGAGAAGTCCGGGTCGCCGTGCATGTAGCCGATGGCATAGATGTGGATGAGCGAGCCGACGCCGGTGACCACGAGCATCATCGTCACCGAGAGCGTGTCCACCTGCAGCGTCCAGTCAACCTGGAAATTAGCGCCGGGGATGGTGATCCAGTTCATGATCGGCACATACCAGGCTTCGAAGCCGTTCGTCGCCAGACTGATGAAAAGCGTGACGGAAACGGCAAACGCGCCCAGGGTCATGAGCGTGGCCAGCCAGCCGACAAAACGCTCGCCGCTTTTGCGGTTCCTGTCCACGATGCCCCGGCCAAACAGGCCGTTAAACAGTAGCCCGGCCAGCGGCAGGTATAAGATCAATGGAGCCAGTGAAAACGTATTCATACGCGCCCCGCAGGAAAAATTAGGAATTGGGAATTACGAATTGGGAGCCGGGCCTTCTGAACTCGTCGCTCGTCATTCGTCACTCGTAACTTCCCTATCCTTTCAAAATGTTGATTTCGTCGATATTGATGCTCTTTTTGGTGCGGAAGATGGCCACGATCAGCGCCAGGCCGACCGCNACCTCGGCCGCGGCGACGGTGATGACGAAGAAGACCAGCACCTGTCCGTCCAGATTACCCAGGTGGCGGGCAAAGGCCACGAACAGCAGGTTAGCGCTGTTCAGCATCAATTCGATGGACATGAATAAAATGATGGCGTTGCGCCGCAAGAGCACTCCCAACGCGCCAATGACGAAGAGGATGCCGCTCAGGGCGATGTACCAGTTAATATCGATCGCGCTAGGCATTGTCTTTCCCTCGCTTCCTGGCCTGGCCGAAGACGACGACGCCGGCGATGGCCGCCAGCAGCAGCACGCCGGTCACCTCAAACGGTAGCAGGTAGGATTGGAACAACGCCATGCCCAGCGCCTGCGGGCTGGCATCGATTGTCGGGCTGAGCGCCGTGCCGCCNACGTTGTTCTGGAGTAGCAGGTAGCCGAAGACGCCGATGAGCACCAGGGCCAGGAACACCGCCAGATAGCGATGATATCGCTCGCCGCCCCGAACCTCGTCGGCCGCGCCCCGCAGCCTGTCGGCCCCCAGGAGCATGATGACAAAGAGAAACAATACGACGATGGCCCCGGCGTAGACGGTGATCTGCACCATGGCGATGAACGGCGCGTTCAGCACCAGATACAGCACGGCAACCGTCATAAAGTTGAGCACCAGATAGAGCGCGCTATGCACGGCATTGCGGCTCAACAACATGCCCAACGCGGCGGCGACGGCGACGGCCGCCAGCAGGATGAAGGGTATCGGATGAATCATAAAGTCGCCTCAATGAATTACGAGTGACGAGTGACGAATGACGAACTCCCTCTGAATTCGTAACTCGTTATTCGTAATTCGTCACTTTATTTNGGNTTTTCCATNTCCGGTATCGACCGCGTGTACGTGCCCGGCTCGGTGGCCTGGGGCGTCGGGATGCCGTTGATGGGGATGTCCACCAGGAGCATCTCCTTTGTATACAGCGCGCTGGCGCGATCATAGAAGCTGAGCTCGTACTCGTGCTCCAACACGATGGCCTGTGTGGGGCAGGCATCTTCGCAATAGCCGCAGAAGATGCAGCGCANCATGTTGATTTCNTANACGCGGGCGTAGCGCTCGCCGGGCGAATAGCGCTCGGCGTCGGTNTTCTCGGCCGCTTCGACGAAAATGGCGTCGGCCGGGCAGGCCGCCGCGCATAGCGAGCAGCCGATGCAGCGCTCCAGGCCGTTGTCATACCGCTTCAGCACGTGGCGGCCCTTGAAGCGCGGCCGCACCGGGCGCTCCACCTCCGGATACTGGATGGTCACCGGCGGGATGAACAGGTGCTTCAGGGTCGTGCCCATGCCTTTGAGAATCTCACCTATCATGCGGGTTCTCCTAAATTACGAGAGACGAGTGACGGGTTTGGTAATATCGCCAACCGGCCACTGTGTTTACCCTCGTCTATCCTGCAAAGAAAAGTTTCACCGAATCGATCAGCGGGCTGAGCGTTCCTTCCTCGGCCATGACGATGAGCACGGCCGTCACCAGAAAGTTGAGCACGGCGATGGGCAGCAGCGCCTTCCAGCCGAAGCCCATTAGCTGGTCGTAGCGGAAGCGCGGCAGCGACGCCCGGACCCAGATCATCACGAACAGGCTGGCGATGATCTTGGCGATGATATAAATAAAGCCCAGCCACGGGAAGCGGTCGACGAACGGGCCGCCGTAGCCGCCCAGGAAAAATGTGGCGAAAATGGCGCTCAGCGAGATCATCTTCATGTACTCGGCCATGAAGAACATGCCGAAACGCATGCCGCCATACTCCACGTTGAAGCCGGCCGATAGCTCTTGCTCCGCTTCCAGCAGGTCGAATGGCGCGCGCTGCAGCTCGGCCAGCGCGGCGATGTAGAACACCAGCGCCGCCAGCGGCTGGATGAAGACGAACCAGACCGGCCGTTGCGCTTCCACAATCACGCCCAGGTCCATCGAGTTAGCCATCATGATCGGGATGAGCACGATAATGCCCAGCGCCAGCTCGTAGCTGATCATTTGCGCCGAGGCGCGGATGCCGCCGAGCACAGCGTACTTGCTGTTCGACGCCCACCCGGCCAGCACGACGCCATAGACGCCAATAGACGTGATCGCCAGGATAAACAGCACGCCAACGTTGATGCCCGGCGCGATGGCGAAATAGGGCTCGAAGCGCCATGGGCCGAGCCGGAACGCCGGCGCCCACGGGATTACAGCCAGAATGAGGATAGCCGGCATCACGGCCAGCATCGGGGCCAGGTTATAGATGACCCNGTCTACNTTGGCCGGCGTGGGGTCTTCCTTGAAGAATAGNTTGACCGCGTCGGCCGCNGGCTGGAGGAAGCCGCCCAGGAAGCGCTTCTCGCCGCCCCGCCACGGAATNGGGATATACCCCGTCCGGTTGGGGCCGAAACGCGCCTGCAGGCGGCCCAGCACCTTGCGCTCCATNAGCGTGGTGTAGGCAAAGCCGGTGATGACGGCAAAGCTGATGATAAAACCGATGATCAAGGCCCGTATGGCGATTTGACCGGGAGTCATAAGCTACTCCTCAACATAGATGAATTGGCTGCTGATCTACACGGACAATACAGATAAAAGAAATAAATCTTTCTCATCCGTTCAATCCGCGACCCATTATTTTCTTAATCCGCCGCGACCATGTCGGCCACGGGCCGCCGGGTGACGATGGCCGGCTCTAGACCGATCGGCCGCGCGCCGGGCACGCCGCCCAGCAAGCCCAGGCCCGTCGGCACCGACTCGCCCACGGCCGCTTCCACCTCGTACGCCTCGCCGCCCACCTGCACCGTCAGCGGCTCGCCGTCGATGAAGTTCACCGCGTCGAGCGGGTTGAGATACAGTGTCGGCCGGGCCATGCGCCTTTCCAGCAGGTCAGTGTGATTGATCAGCGTTCCCGGCGTATACAGGGCCGGGATGCGCATGATCCGGAAGCTGCCGCCGTCAATGCCCTGCGGCGCTTCGATGGGCAATTCGTAACTCTCCACCGCGCCGGTCTCGGCCGTGGCGGCCCATTGCTGGCCCAGGCCCTGCCGGTTGTCATAGGCCGTGCCGCCGTAATACAGATTGCCCGGCCCGCCGACGATGGGCCANTGCGGCTCNACGTGAGCCAGCGTGCGATAGTCCATNCCTTGATACTGGGGCACAGTCTTGGCGATCTCCTTGAAGACCAGGCTGGCCGCGAAGGGCGGCTTGCCCAGACCCACGCGCTCGCCGAGTTGGGCCAGAATCTGCCAATCGGGCCGCGCGTCGCCCATGGCCGGGATGGCCGGGTAATAGCGCTGCACGCGACGCTCGCCGTTGGTGAACGTGCCCTCGCGCTCGGCCCAGCTCTGGGCCGGCAGGACTACATCGGCCAGTGCCGCCGTTTCGGTCAGGAATAACTCCTGCACTACCAGGAACGAGAGCTGGCCGCGGCCGTCCATCAGGCCATCGCCCACCGGATCCGCGCCCATCACAAAGAGGGCCGAAACGCGGCCGTCGGCCGTCCCGGCGTAAATGTCGGCCGCGTCGCGCCCGGCCGTGCCGAGGGGGGCGTAACCCGGCCCGAACGACGGATGCACGCCCATGTCCCACGCGCCTTGCGTGTTGGCGTGGGCCCAAACCGGTACCAGGCCGCTGTTCGCGCGGCCGGCATGGGCCGTCGCGTCGTCGCCGTCGCCGCGCTTCACGAGCAGCAGGTTACCCAGCATGCGCGCCAGCGCGTCGGTTTCATCATAGGTCAACCCTTCGGCGCCATAGAAGACAACCAGGTTTTCGGCGTCCATCAGCGCGGCGGCCACGGCTGCGGGGCTGCCNTCGAGGGGAGTGCCGATATCCACGTGNGACATCGTCACCAGTTCGCGCGCGGCTGCCAGCGCGCCGCCCGGCGCGTAGTGCAGCAGGTGGCGGGCGAACTTGTCCAGCCGGGTCGGCCGGGCATTGAGCACGACCAGCGTCGCGCCGCGGTCCACGGCCTGCTTGACGCGCAGCCACCAGACCGGCGCTTCCTCGTGCAAGTCGGCGGCCACCACCAGGATGGCATCGCCCGTCTTGAGGTCCTTCAGATTGCTGCCACGCCCCAGGCCGACCTGGGCCACGACGTCGCCGCCGGCCAGCCGGCGCTCGGCCACGTCGATGTTGCCGTTATCCAGGCCCTGGCGGAACAGCCGCTGGAACAGGAAATAATCCTCGTTGCTCAGCCGCTCGCCAACGATGCCGGCGGCTGTGTCCTTGTGCTGCTGAAGCTTGCCGGCCACGTAATCGAGCGCGTCGTCCCACGACACGGGCTCCAGCCGGCCGTCGCGCCGCACCAGCGGCTGCGTCAGCCGGTCGGGCGCGTCGGCGAAATGGTGGACAAAGCGCCCCTTGTCGCAGATCCATATCTCGTTCACCGCCTCATTCTGGCGGGGCATGATCCGCTTAATGACGTTGCGCCCGCCCGAGGCCGCCTCGCGCCGGGTGCTCATGGTGATGTTGCAGCCGACGGGGCAGTGGGTACAGATGCTGGCCACCGGGGTCAGTTCCCACGGCCGCGCCTCGAAGCGGAAGTCCGAGGTGGTCAGCGCGCCGACGGGGCAAATGTCGGTCGTGTTGCCGCTCCAAATGCTGTCGAAGCCGGGATCGGAAAACGTAACGATCTCTAGCCGGCGGCCGCGGTTGTGGAAGTGGATGACCGGATCATCCACGATTTCGGCCTGGAAGCGGGTGCAGCGCGCNCACTGGATGCAGCGCTCGCGGTCGAGGACGATCAGCTCGCCCAGCGGGACGTGCTTGGCCAGCTGGATCTTGTCTTCCCAATGCATCCGACTCTCGTCGCGGCCATAGCGCATCGTCAGGTTCTGCAACGGGCACTCGCCGCCCTTGTCGCAAATGGGGCAGTCGAGCGGGTGGCTGGTCAGGATGAACTCGATGATGTCCTCGCGGGCGTCCTGCACCGGAATGGTGGCCGTGCGCACGACCATGCCCTCGCTGACGACGACGGTGCAGCCGGTCTGCAAACCCTTGCCGAAGTTCAGCTTCACCGAGCCGTCGGCATTGAGCACCTTCTGGCCCGTGGCGCGGTCGATGACCGGCAAGCCGATTTCCACCAGGCACATGCGGCACATGCCGACCGGCGCCAGCTTGGGATGGTAGCAGAAAACCGGGATATCGATGTCGATCTTCTTGGCGGCGTCGACAACCAGCGTCCCCTTGGGAACAGACAGTTCAACACCGTCGATGGTCAGGGTCACCATGTCACTCATATGGTCACTCGTGGAATCCTTTCTATCGGCCCGGGCGCGCCTATCGCGTCGCCACGGCCACGCCTTTCTTTACCTGTCCATTCGCGCCGCCGGCCACCTTGGCCTTGTACTCCGGCAGGAAGTGGCGAATGGACGACAGCACCGGGCTGGTGGCGAATTCGCCCAGGGCGCACAGGCACTTGCCGGTCATATTGTCGGCGATGCTCTCCAGCAGCTTGATATCGCCGTCGGTGCCGTGGCCGTGATAAATACGATGCAACACTTTCTCCATCCAGAACGTGCCCTCGCGGCAGGGCGTGCACTTGCCGCAAGACTCGTGGCGGAAGAAGTGGATCATTTTCAGCGCGGCCCAGACCATGTCGGTGTCCTCGTCCATGACGATGACCGAGGCCGAGCCCATGACCGAGCGGAAGGGCGTCAGACCCTCATAGCTGCATGCCGCGTCGAGCGCGTCTTCGGTGATGATGGGGCCAGAGCCGCCGCTGGGCAGCATTGCCTTGAACTTCTTGCCACCCTGCATGCCGCCGGCCATGTTCAACAGCTCCCGGTAGGTTGTGCCGAGAGGGACTTCATAGTTTCCGGGGTTCACAACGTGGCCGCTGATGCAGACGATCTTCATGCCCGGGCTGTCTTCCGTGCCCATGCGCTTGAACCAGTCCGGCCCGTTGACCAGGATAGCGGGCACGTTGGCCAGCGTCTCCGTGTT
>JAACJX010000438.1 GCA_014237545.1 Ardenticatenia bacterium
GCTGGCCATCATTGCCGGTGCGATCATCTGGTGGCGTGTCGACGCGCGCATCGACGCCACGCTCGAGGCCTATCGAACGGACGTCATTGCCAGCCACAATCTCGTCCAGCGGGCTGTGGCTGATGCCGACGAAGAGGTCTTCCGCTCGGTGCTTTCCGGCCGGATGCCCGCCTGGACGGCCGCCGAATTGGAAGTCTTTGCCGCGGACATGGTCTTCGACCGCGCGCCGCTGGGGCTGATCCCCGTCGAGGGGTCGTTGCCGCGCCTCCTGCCGGCCACCGAAGAGGAAGTTGCCGCCGGCGAGCGCATGGCCCAGGTGGAGTTCTCGGCCGATTTGAACGAAGCCATCCTCACCACCGGCCACCCGTTTGTCGTCGAGACCACCGGCGAAACGGTCGTCTTGCAACAGACCACCCTCTTCCGCCGCGGCGACTCGCGCTGGCTGCTCTCGCCGCCATTGGACGAGTTCTGGGGCGACTGGGTCACAATTGAGGGCGAGCGCCTGAGCCTCATCTATCCGCGTCGCGACGCGCCCGTCGCCGAAAGGTTGGCCGCCGATCTGGATGCCGAAATCGGACGCATGTGCGCCACGCTCCAGGACATCAACTGCTCGGCCGATCTGTACATGACGGTGCGCCTGGATACCGATCCCTCCACGCTGGCCGCGCTCTCGCAACCGTTTGGCGCCGTGCTACGCGCCCGCGAACAAGGCGATATCCTGGAATTGCCGGCCCCAACGCTCGTTGGGCTGCCGGTCGAGGACGACGAGCGCTTGGCCGAAGCGGGCTACAAGGCGCTCTCCAACGGCTACGCGCGACATGCCATCGGCGCGGCCATTGCCCAGGCGGTCGGCTGGCGTTGTTGTGATAACGCGCTGTTGTTCAGCATCATGGTTGAACAGCAACTGGGCGAGCTGGGGATCGCCGAGTGGCCCATCGACGCGGCCGATCACGAGCGGATCCTTGAGTCCCGCATCCGCCTGAGCGAACTGAGCTATTACTTGCGCAGTCGCTTCTCTCGGGAGATATCGGACGAACGATTGTGGCAACTGCGCGCGGCCATCGACTACCTGGCGAACGGCATGCCCAGTGTGTCGATCGCTGATCTGCAGCGCATGCTGGATGGCTCGCGATCCTTCGGTCACTTCCTGGAACGAGCCTCAATGGCTTCCCGCACCAGCGCGGTCTTTGTCCCCATGCCTAACAACCTGGACCTGGCCTGGTGGCTCTACGCCCTGGCCGTTGGGCCAAACGCCGCCGACCCACCGGTTGCCGGCCCCACCGAAGACCTGTATTTGTCCTGCACGGCAGTGGAAGGCAACCAGATAAACGACACCTCGAAGCTCCTGCGCTATGTGCCCGAACAAGGCGCGTGGACCGAGCTGTACACGCTACCGGGCTTTATCTGGATGAGCGCCCTGCCCGACCCGGGAACGCTGCTGGTGCAGGAGTTCGCCTTAGATGTGGAGACGTGGCGAACAAATATCTGGCGCAGGGGCGAAATCGTGCCCGCCTACGAGCCTGCGGGCGGCGGTTATGCTATATCGTTTGGCGAAACCGACCCGACCGGCCGCTGGATGGTGGCCTATACTTTTGACGCCGAATTGGGACTCGCGAGCGGATTCCTCATCGATCTGGAAGCGTGCGCGAATGGATGCGCCACGACTGAGTTGCCGGGCCGGCCTTTCTGGTCACCCGATGGTGAATCTGCTCTATTTTTGGGTGACAGCAGCACTTTCCCCGAGGACGTTCTCGTCACATCCGGCAATCGCTACACAATCCTGCAGACCGCCGAAGGGCCGCGCAATTTCCCCCTGTCGCTCGGTGACGGCGATGCTACACCTGGCTCGCCCTACCTCAGGCCCGTCGGCGAGGGTTATTCCCCCTTCTGGCTGGATGAGGGCACATATGGTTACGTCCGTCGCGCCGGCTCTATCAACCGGCCAGCCCTTTTCTGGGACGAGATCGTCCTGAGCACAGTCGACGAGCCGGAGCCGTTCATGGTCATTTCCGCGGCCGATCTCTACGAGTTCATGCCGGAAGAAATTCCGGCGCGCTTCCTGAGCATTGGCTATGTCGCCACCCATCCGCGGCAACCGGACAAGCTGTTTGTCACCGTGCTGGATACGCAAGGCCTGCGCGCCTACGTCGTGGTCTACGACCTTCAGACGCGAGTGCCGGAANTNCGGCTGGANCTGCTCTACAATCTNAATCACTCCCTCAGCTTCTCGCCCGANGGCCGCTATCTNGTCTTAACCGGGCAAGACCAGAANGCGGTCACTTCGGACAATAACAGTTCAATATTGCTCCTCCATGAGATNGACGCCAACCGGACGATCCCGCTGCTGACGCGCCTGCCTTTCTTCCTGCCATCGGTCGTCTANGACTGGACCGAAGACAGTCNCTGGTTGGCGGTCGCCCTGGANGACAATCTGATCGGCCTGATCGCGCCCGACGAGGGNTTTACCCAGCTGCTGCCCCACAGCAACGGCGGGTGCACGTCCGTGGCNTGGCTGCAAGAGTAACGCCGTATTGCCCGCCGNANAATTNTNCCTTCCTTTGTAAGTAGGCANGGCTGACCGCAACTGAGCNCGCCTTGACGCGGCGGGNCAGGATCATTAGAATCCACATGCTCGACGGGCCACAAACGATAACTTGCGCCTTTTCGGGCTTTCGATAAGCATGGCAAAAACNTACCATTTCTGGATCACCGGCTGTCAGATGAATTACGCCGACGCCCGCCGCGTCGCCACCGAACTGGAGAAGCTCGGTTATCAATCCACGCCGCGAGCCGAAGACGCCGACGTGGTTATCCTGGAGACCTGCACCGTTCGGCAGCAGTCGGAGGACAAGGCTTATCACAAGCTGCACAGCCTGAAACCCCTTAAGACCCGCCGACCCGACATGACTGTCGCCGTAATGGGCTGCGTCGTCGGCGTGCGCGGCAACGAGGTACTGGAGAAGCGGTTTCCCTTTGTCGACGTGTTCATGGAGCCGTCCACCGACGGCTTGCCGCTGATCAGCCATCTGACCCAAGATAGCGACTACGATCTGGAGCAAGCGTCCACGCTGGAACGGCATGCCTTGCAGGATTACACCATGCAGGACGAGGCGGTCATCTTGCCGGCCGAGCAGCGGGGCCAGCTTGTCTCAGCGCCCGTGGCCATCGTCTACGGCTGCTCCCATGCCTGCACCTTCTGCATCATCCCGCAGAAACGCGGCATCGAGCGCAGCCGGCCGGTGGGCGAAATCGCGGCCGAGGTTCGCTCGCTGGTTGCCCAGGGCGTGAAAGAAGTCGTNCTGCTGGGCCAAATNGTGGATCGGTACGGCAAAGACTACCCCGATGGCCCCGACCTGGCCGATTTGCTGCGCGTCATCAACAATATCGACGGGCTGGAGCGCATCCGCTTCCTGACCAGTCATCCCAACTACATGACCGACCGCATTCTCCACGCCGTGGCCAAACTTCCGAAAGTGATGCCGCAGATCGAGATACCGATCCAGGCCGGCAACAACGACGTACTGGCGGCCATGAAACGCGGCTACACCCGCGAGGAGTACCGGGCGCTCATTCACCGCGTCCGCGACATCATCCCCGACGCGGCCATTCACTGCGANGTCATCGTCGGNTTCCCCGGCGAGACGGCCGAGCAGTTCCAGGACACCTACGACATCCTGGCTGAACTAAAGCTGGACAAGATCCACCTGGCTCGCTACAGCCCTCGCCCCGGAACGGTCAGCACGCGCCGGATGATCGATGACGTGCCGGACGAGGAAAAACGCCAGCGCTTCCACCGGCTGGAGACTCTGCAGAAGGAGATCCTGCTAGAGAAAATGCGGCCGCATCTGGGCGAGACGGTGGAGGTCCTGGTGGAAGACCGGGACAAGGGGCGCTGGCGCGGCCGCACGCCCCACAACAAGCTCGTTTTCTTCGATGATCCGCGGGAGCTGCGCGGGCAGCTGGTCAACGTCGAGATCACCCACACCGGGCCGTGGAGCATGTCCGGCCGGCTGGCCGGCCCAAGCGGACCGGCGATGGCCNGCGAAACGATCGCGCCCGCCGGCGAATTAATTCCCCTGGCGATTCTATAAGAGAGAAGAGGCTCAGTCTGGTTTGACTGAGCCTTTTTTATACCGCGAAGTATCCGGGCTGCGTCGCCCCGCGGCTGAGGGCCGAGGTCAGATCGTCGCCATTATTGACGAGGTAGGCGACCTGGCCGCCGCCGCGCAGGAGGTGAAAGAGCGGTTCGGCCGAACGGGGGCCGCTGAAGGATGCCGGGTTCACCAGGATCGACACGACCCGCAGCCCGCGCCGGGTCAACTGGCGCGCAGCGGTCGACCAGTCCTCACGGCTGTTGGCGGTCACGACGATCACTGTCGTCCCGCGCGGGAAAAGGTGTGTCTCGGCATGGAGCATATCCTGGAGAGGCACTTCTCCCTCGGCGCGCAGCACGGCCAATGTTTCCAGAATGCGGTTAAATTGCCGCTCGCCCCGGTCGGGCTGCAAAATCTCGTTCGATTGGCCATAAGCCAGCATGCCCACGGCGCGGTCGCGGCGCAGGAAGAACTGCGCCACGGAGGCGGCGATGGTGACGGTATACTCCTCGGTCGACTCCGGTAGCCGAAAATCCTGCATCTTCAGCCAGCCGGGAATNTCGCCCGGCGGCGGCGGCGCGGGGGCNGCTTGCTTGCGCGGGGCCACATGGCCAAACACCGACATATCNGGCACAACCCAGATATCGGCCAGCGGATCCAGCTCGAACTCCTTGACGACCAGCCGGTCGCGGCGCGCNGTGGAACGCCAGTGGATGCGGTTGAAACTGTCGCCNGGCTCATAATCGCGCACCCCGGAGGCGTTGGTCGTNATGTAGTGCGTGCGGCGGCGCAAGGCATCGCCGCCCGGCAGGATCCCGACCGGCAGCGCGAACTGGTGAATGTCAAACGTCATGGGGAAGACGACGACGTTGCTCGTCGGCGTCAGATCCCGCTCCATAGGAAAAAGGCCGAACGGATCGCTCGTGCGCAGGCGGATGGGGCCGAGCTGGTAGCGGCCGCGCTGCTGGCAGATNGTCGTCACCCGCCAGCTATAGCTCTGGCTCGGACCCAGGTTGTTNACCACGTGGCTGGAGTAGTGATAGGGCAANGTCGAGAAGTCGCGCACCTCGAGCCAGAGCTTGGGCACGATTGTCGTATTGCGAACGGTGAAGCGCTCCTCCAGCGGCCGCCCCACCTGCGTCCGGCGCACGCGCGTCACCCGCGAAAGGTGGACGCCATTGAGGTTGATCCAGGCCCAGGCAAATGACAGTAAAAGCAGCAAGCCCATCAGGTAGGACAGCGTGAAAAGCAAGTCCCGCCCGGTGATGAGACCCGCCACAAACGACACGAGGGCCAGGAACAGGACGACAACCCGGCGCTGCCCCAGGATCCCCGCCATCAGGCGCGCACCTTCTGCCGCCCGACCTGTGCGCCGGGAACGGCCGTCTGATCGACGATGTCCTGGACGATCTGCTCCGGCTCGATGTCCTTGATNCGCGCCGCCGGGCCGACGATGATGCGGTGTCCCAAAGCGGGGCCGGCCAGCGCCTTGACGTCGTCGGGTAGCACGTAGTCGCGCCCCAGGAGCGCTGCCCGGGCCTGCCCCAGGCGATAGATAGCCAGCGCCCCGCGCGAGCTCGACCCCAAATAGACNTCGGGATGCTCACGCGTCTGGCGAACGATATTGATGATGTACTCCTTCACCAGCTGGTCGACGTAGATATCCTTCACCTGTTCCTGCACCACGCGCAACTCGTCGACATCCACCACTTGCGTCAGGGTGTTGACGGGATGCTGGTGTTGCTGGCGGCTGAGAATCTCAATCTCCTCCTCCTTGCCGGGGTAGCCGAGGCGAATGCGCAACATGAAGCGGTCGAGCTGGGCCTCCGGCAGCGGGAAGGTCCCTTCATACTCGATAGGGTTCTGCGTAGCCAGCACCATGAACGGCGGTTCCAGAGGATAAGTGCGGCCGTCCACCGTCACCTGGCGCTCCTCCATGGCTTCGAGGAGGGCCGACTGCGTCTTGGGCGTGGCGCGGTTGATCTCGTCAACCAGGACGANCTGGGCGTGGATAGGGCCGGGGCGAAACTCGAATTCGCGCGTCTGCTGGTTAAACACGGAAACGCCGGTCACATCACTGGGGAGCATGTCGGGTGTGAACTGAATGCGCTGGAATTTGCAGCCGACCGATTTGGCGATCGACTTGGCCAGCACCGTCTTGCCCACGCCGGGAACGTCCTCGATCAGGATATGGCCCTGGCACAAGAGACCCAGCACGGTTAGCTGCACCGCCTGTCGCTTGCCCACCATAACNNGTTCTACGTTCTCAACAATCTTGTTCGCGGTCGCCTGGATATCTGCCATGTTATATACCTCTGGAGGATTCAAGAGNCGGCCGTTGCCCCAACCCGGTTATNAACATCNGANGCAACTCAGGGTGGGCCGACTCCGCGGATTGCACGGACGGAGTATAGCACGCATCAAAGCAATAGTAATTTTTTGGTGACAATTTGGGGTCACTATCTGAGCACCTGTTGTGTTGCGTGAATTATTCTAGCATAGCGCGAACTGTATTCAGTCAAAAATGAAGCTCACTAATAGTTAATTATGCTACTACAGAAATCGACCTTGCTGGTTATAGTNTCGCAGTCTGCATCCTGAGGGAACAAATNAAGCCAACCGGCGTCTATTTCTCTGTCGGCAGTATACGCAAAGGAGTGATAGCTATGAAAAAATCAACGGTATATATTCTGATTTTCGTTCTCGCCATGGGTCTGGGGGCCTGCACCACGACCGGCAACTCCGGCCAGCCGGCCGCGACCGAGGAAGCGGCTGCGACTTCGGAAGTCACTGCGCCCACAATGGAGACGCCTCCGACGGACGAGCCCGCCCCCACCGAAGAACCNGCCGCGGCGGCATGCCCCGAGGCGACAGACGACACATACCTGTTGCGCGACCCGCGTCATGGCTTCTGCCTTCTCTACCCGATCACCCACAAGGTCGAGCGGCCCAACCCGCAAGAGGTCATATTGGTGATCGGCGGCCTGCTGAATGCCGGCGATCCCCGGGCCATGATCAACGTGACGCCCAGCGAAGGGCGCACCGCTGATGACGTAGCGGCCGGTATCCTCGCCGAATTCGAAGGTATGGGTATTGACATTGCCCGCTCCGAGACGACAGTCGCCGGAGAGACGGCCGTCGTGCTGGATAACGTGCCCGGCCAGGATATAAACCGCCGCGTGATGTTCACCCACGACGATCGCCTCTACCAGATCTATTTCTCACCCTTCGAGCCTGGCGTTCCTGGGCCGACGGATGCTTTCGTTGAGGAGATCCTCAACTCTTTCACCTTCATTCCCGTTANCGATACCGTCACGGCCGCCGACGAGTGCGTCGCGCCCAAGGCTGACGAACAATTGGTAACGAGTGAGGCGTTCGGCTACTGCTTCGTGATCCCGGCTGCTTTCACCTATGAAGAACCGGGCCAGACCAACGCCAACGTCTTTTTCGGTTCGATGATGGATGTAGAACATCCAAAGCTGATGATCGAAGTGAGTGACGCCGGCGGGCAAGACGTTGCCGCCGCGGCCGAGGAACTTGCCGCCTCTTTCGAGGGGTTCGAGATTCCGCGCACCTTCGGCAATACGTTGGGCTACGAGGTGGCCGAACAGCTCGACGGCGTGCCGGGCCAGGACCTGGGACGCGTTCTGCTGGTCGCGCACAACAACCGCCTCTATCGCCTGACGTTTGTGCCGGCCGACCCGGCGCAGACCGAGGTCTACGCCCAGATGGAAGCGCTATTCGCGCAGATATTGAATACCTTCCGCTTCCTGCCGTAATTGTGAAACCCTGACCGNCCGCCGGCGCTCNGCTGAAACCNNAGCGCCGGTGGCCGTCGGTGGCNATCCGTCACGCAAAAATCACGCAACCGTCGGTCAGTATCCTGTATACTAGATCTATGGCGCGACTTCGCAACTCGCTCGTCATCCTCCTGTTTTTATGCCTGGCATCGTGCGTCCCCGGCCGGGCCGACTCCGATTCGCCCGGCGCGCTTGCTCCCCCGCAACCCTCGCCTACCAGCCCCGCCTCGCCTGGCACGCCGCTGCTGGTCATCTTCCCTCCCATCCACATCGACGGCGTGAACGGCCGCCTTTACGCCGATGCCCAGGTGAACGGCGAATCCAAAATCGCCGTCCTCAATACGCGAGACGGCAATCTGATCGCCGCGTGGGATAACCCCGGCCGGCTGGCCCTCGATCCCTCCCGCGAGCGATTGGTGGTCGATCGCGGCGCGCAGGGCGTGGCCCTGTTGAACGCCGCCACCGGCGAAACTCAGGGCATTGTCAGCCTGCCGGCTCAGGATGGCCCGCCGGACCCGCAGATCAACAACCGGACCGGCATGATCTACGCCTTTCGCGGCTCAACGGTGCACGTGATCGATCCCGCCACCCGNGGCGTCATTCGCTCGACTGAGTTCGAAGTGCCCGCGACCACCTGCGACGCGCCATCCGGCGACGCGCCGATCTACCGGACGGCGACCGACCCCGTGGCCGAACGGCTCTACCTGTCCTTCATCACCCATTCTTGCATCCCGTGGGTCACAACGACTCTTTTGGCCCTTGATACGGAGNTGAGAACGGAGATCGGACGCATGGATGTGGACATCAATACCCAGNTCTTGCCGTACGATGAAAATCTGTTCGGCTCCTCCGTCAGCCGCCTCGGCCCAACCAGCTTCTGGGGCTGGGACGGCGCGACCCGCTGGCACGACGAGAGCGCCGATTTCCAGGGCCATCTCGCGGGCATGGTCCTCGACCGACAACACGAGCTGATCTATGAAGCGGTCGGCGAGATAGTACGCGTCGTCGATCCCGCCAAGCGGGAAGTTGTGGCCCAGGTGAGCGTCCCCCTCTTGGCGGCGGGCAAGCTGGCCGGCCATGACCCGGCCAGCGATAATCTTTTCTTCGTCAGCGACACCGGCCGCCTCTTCCTTTGGCCGGCGGAGAATCTGTTCAACGCGGCGACCTCGCCGGTCGCGGCCCCGTCGCCGCTGCCCNTCGCTATCGTGAAAGGCATCACGCTGGCCCCCAACTGGACGGAGAACCGGACGATGGCCGCCCTCCTTGGAAACGAAGGGTGCGAAGGATCACAACTTTACGTGATGATCAACCCGGCCAGCGGCTGGCTCCCCAGTTCGACCACGGCCGATCCGGCGTGCGGGTCCGTCAGCACCGTAGCATTTTCGCCCGCCTATAAGCAAGACTCTTTGCTCTTCGCGGCCACCAACCAGCCGCCAACCGTGCTGCGCTCGCTGGATACAGGCCGTTCGTGGACGGCCGCGGAGACGCCGTTCCCCGAAGGCACACACTTCGCGGCGCTGCTGCCCTCGCCAGGTTATGCGGCCGATCAGACCCTCTACGCGCTCACCACGGCCGGCTTGCTCTACCGATCGCGGGACGGCGGGCGTACCTGGCTCTTGCTGGACCAGCGGGTCGATCAGGTGGCCATTTCCGGGGGAACGGGGCCGGCGCTCCACCTGTACGCCTCTTTCGGCGGCCGCGTTCTCCATTCGACCGACGGGGGAGAGAAGTGGCGAGAGGCTGGCCCCACACCCAACGGCGAGCCGCTGGCGCTGCTGCAAGTCGCGCCCTCCACCGGCGACTACCCGCTTCTATACGCCTTCACCGCCGGTGGCCGGTTCGCCCGCTCGCTCGACGGCGGCGCAACCTGGAATCCCATCATGGAAACATCGNCCGGCCCGGCCCAACTGGCGATTGCCGCCGGCATGCCCGAGGAACAGCGGCCGGTCTTCCTGTTACACGACCAATCCATCACCGCCTCATTTGACGGGATGGCCAGCGTCTGGGCATCTTCCGCGGCCGACCAGGCCAGTCGCTTTCGCCCGACGGCCATCGCCGTGTCGCCCGATTTCGCCGCCATTCCCTTCTTGTTCGCGGGCACGACCGACGGCCAAATTGTCCGCGTCCGCGCCGATCCACAGCCTTAAAACCGGGTAGATTGACCGGCCAAAACTTAGCTCTCTCAGAACAGATGTGTTATAATCCATCTGTTAACCATGCAGCAGAAACAAGCCAAACAAACGACGCTTCCGGGCGTCTTTTCAACGTTAGCCGCCGGCTTTGACATGACCACACGTTACTTGTGGTTAATGATCATTCCCGCCGCGCTCGACCTGTTCCTCTGGATCGGGCCGCGCCTTAGCTTTCGGCCGCTCATCGAGTCGCTGGCCGCCCAAATGCCGGTCCAGGAGTTGCCATTGGACATGGCCTCGTTACTGGAGCTGTACGCGGCAAGGCTCAANCATTTTTCCTACCTGAGCGTGTCGCTGGTCGGTGTTCCGGCGCTGATGAACGGCCTGACGCCCGAAAAGACGCCCATCCAGCCGCTCATTATCGAGCGGGCCGGATGGGGCGAATGGGGCGGTTACCTGATCCTGTTCACTCTGGGCGGGCTGCTGCTGGCGGCTGTCTACTACAGCCTCATCGCCTATACCCTGCGCCGGGCCGGGGCGGCCGCCGCGGGGACGGCAATGCCCCCTGCGCGGTTGGCGCGCCGGACGACCCGGACGTGGTTGCGGTTACTCGGTCTGGGGCTGCTGTTCATAGCCTTCGTCACGGTCGTCACCTTTCCGGTGGCTCTCCTTTCCGGCTTTGTGGCCCTGATTAGCCAAACGCTGGCGACCTTCGTGCTCATGGGCGCGTTGGTGCTGGTCATCTGGCTCATCATGTTTTTCAGTTACACCCCACAGGGCATGACCTTGCATCCCGGGGGGTTTATGCAGGCGATTCTTGAGAGCGTGCGCCTGTTCCGGGCTAACCTGCCGGCCTCGTTGGGGCTGCTGTTCGTCGTCACCCTGGCGCGGCGGCTGCTGGACGTGGTGCTGTTATCGGCCGACTCCGGCACGTGGGTGACCGGGATCAATCTGCTGGCCCACGCCTATATCTGCACGGCGCTCGTCATGGCCATGTTCATCTTTTATCGAGATCGCTATACGGCGTTTCTACAGGAAGCGCAACCGCAACCCAGCGTAGACCAAGTGAAGCAATAATCATATGACCAGCAAGACCAAGCAAAACGATAACAATCCGGCCATCCACTACGACGCCGGTAATATTCAGGTGCTCAAGGGGTTGGAGGCGGTGCGCCGCCGCCCCGGCATGTACGTCGGCGGTACCGACGTCAAAGCGTTGCACCATCTCGTCTTCGAAATCGTCGATAACTCGATCGATGAAGCGCTGGCCGGCCGCTGCGACCGCATCGAAGTGACCATTCACCCCGATTCGAGCATCAGCGTGGAGGACAACGGTTTCGGCATCCCGGTCGATGAACACCCCACCGAAAAGGTTTCGGCGCTGCAGGTCGTCCATACCAGCCTGCACTCCGGCGGCAAGTTCGACAATGCGGCCTATAAGGTCTCCGGCGGTCTGCACGGCGTCGGCGCTGCGGCCGTCAACGCCTTGTCCGAGTGGATGGAAGTCGAAGTGAAGCGCGATGGGGCCTTATGGAAGCAGCGCTACGAGCGCGGCATTCCAGTGACCCCCGTGGAGCGGGTGCGCCCGCTGAAGAAGGGCGAGCCCACCGGCACCCGGACGACCTTCAAGTTTGACCCGACTATCTTCACCGAAGACAGCGTCTACCGCTTTGAGATGCTTGTCACGCGGTTCCGCGAGATGGCCTTTGTCACCAGCGGCGTTTTCCTGAAGATGGCAGACGAGCGCGTGTCGCCCGCTCGCGAGATGAATTTCTACTTCGAGGGCGGCGTGCGTTCTTTCGTGCGCTACTTGAATCGCAACCGCAAGGTGCTCCACGAGCCCGTNTATGCNCATAAAGAGATGGACAACGTCGATGTCGAGGTGTCTGTCCAGTATACCGACGGCGTCGCCATCTCCGAGTTCGCCTTTGCCAACACGATCAATACGCCCGACGGCGGCACGCACCTGACGGGCGCGCGCACGGCGCTGACCCGCGTCATCAACAACTACGCCCGCAAAAACAATTTCCTGAAGGAAAAGGATAAGAACTTCTCCTCGGATGATACCCGCGAGGGCGTGACGCTGGTCGTCAGCGTGAAGCACCCAGACCCGCAGTTCGAGAGCCAGACCAAGGTCAAGCTGATGAACGCCGAGGTGGCCGGCCAGGTATCGGCCGTGCTGGGCGAGGCGCTGCAGGCCTTCCTGGACGAAAATCCGCGCGAGGCCAAGCGCATCATCGACCGCTGCCTGACCTCCTCCCGCGCCCGCGACGCGGCCAAGGCAGCCCGCGAGCTGGTCATGCGCAAGAGCGCGCTCGACAGCCTGACGCTGCCGGGCAAGCTGGCCGACTGCTCCGAGCGCGACCCCTCCCGCGCCGANCTCTACATCGTCGAGGGTGAATCGGCCGGCGGCACAGCCAAGCAAGGCCGCGACCGCCACTTCCAGGCCATCCTGCCNTTGCGCGGCAAGATCCTGAACACGGAGCGCGCCCGGCTGGACAAGATCCTGGGCAACAACGAAGTCAAGGCGCTCATCTCCGCGCTGGGCACGGGCATCGGCGAATCCTTTGACCTGGGGAACCTGCGGTACGGNCGCACGATTATCATGNCCGACGCCGACGTAGACGGCAGCCACATCCGCACGCTGCTGCTGACGTTCTTCTTCCGCTACATGCCCACGCTNATNGANAACGGCCACCTCTACATCGCCCAGCCGCCGCTCTANGCNGTNAAGCACGGCAAGGACATCTCCTATGCTTATACCGAGGGAGAGCGCGACACATTGATGAAAAAGCTCAACGGTCAGAAATACAGCATCCNGNGCTACAAGGGTCTAGGCGAGATGAACGCCGAGCAGNTGTGGGAGACGACGATGGACCCCGAGGTACGTACTTTGTTGCAAGTGACCGTCGAGGACGCGGTCGTGGCCGACCGAACCTTTGACATGCTCATGGGCGACGAAGTCGCGCCGCGCCGGCGGTTTATCACCACCCACGCCAGCGAAGTGCGGAACCTGGATGTGTAGGTTCAAANCCGCACAATAAATCAACGNCAAACACCGCGGCCAAACCGCGGTGTTTTTTTGACCTCCAAGCCCGACTCAGACGAGAACTGGTAATGCCGACGAGTGGTTCAGACTTCGCGATACACTGACACCCAGGTTATCCGCATGGTCGCTGATCCGCTCCAGCAAGCGCAGCGTTTCCGTAAAAATCACTTCAGCTTCGGGATGGCATAAACCTGCTTCGAGACGCTGGATTTGCATCTCACGCGCCTGCCAATACATGTNGTCNAACTCGTTCTCTGCCTGGCAGACTTTGGCCGCCAATTCCGCATCGTCTGTGTGGAAGGCCAGAATNGACTGGCCATAAATATCCCTCGCAAAATCTGAGAGTCGCGATAGTTCCCGCTCGGCCGCGCCGGATAGGGGAATATCCCCGNCAATCCTGTCCAGCGCGAAGCGGGCGATATCCTCGGCCATGTCACCCACACGCTCGACATCTATCAGNAGATTTTTTATTTGCAGCGCGCGTCTGTACTGGGTGTCGCTCAGTTCAGAGCGCAGCAGGTAGTTTACAAAGTGCTCAAGCTCCTTCGTGACCGGATCGACTACTTCATCTTCCATGACCAGAACGCTTTCGGCATCGTTNGCCTCCTTTTCCAGAAGNGCGTAGCAACTGNGTTCGATCATCTCCTCCGTTACCCGGCCNAACCGCACCAGTTCCCGCGCGGCCTCATTAAGGGCAACGGCCGGAACGGCATACTGCATCTCATCGATATACACCGTCGCCTTTCGTTTCGACCGGACCGGATCATCCGGCGCCAGCCGCTTTACCAATGCGGCAATCTGATTCACGAACGGGAAAAGCACCAGACTCACAGAAATGTTGAAGATTGTATGGGCGTTGGCGATCTGGCGTGGGAGATCAGAAGATGTGCGCGTGATGAAGGCGGCAAACTGGTCAATGAATGGCAGGAATATCAACACGCCAATGACATTGATAAAAATCTGCGCGTATGACGCCTGGCGGGCCGTAGAGGACAATCGTAAGGAGGCAAGGAAGCCAGTTATGCAGGAGCCAATGTTCGCGCCCAGAATAATACCAATAGCGCCTTCAAGGGTGATAACCTGGGTCATGCCCATGGCGACGGCCATGCTCGTGACGGCCGTGCTGCTCTGGGTCATGGCCGTCGCGATGATACCCAATAGCACACCTATGAGAGGATATTGCCCCATGACATTGAGAAGATTCACCACGCCAGGGATTTCGATCAGCAGGTCGAGGGCTCCCGCCATGTAAGTCATCCCGACAAATATGATGCCGAGCCCCATCAGGATTTCCCCGAACTTACGCCAGTCGCGGTGGGGAAAAAACTCCATAAAGACGTAGCCGAGTATGACGAGGATCAACCGAAAGTTGCCGATTTCAAAAGCGACAATCTGGGCGGTTACGGTGGTGCCGATCTCCTGACCCAGCATCACGCTGATGGATTGCGTGACCGTCATTAGATTGGCATTGATAAGGCCAATCATGGTAACCATTAACAATCCGCTACTTTGCAGCACAGCGGTGGAGGCCGTGCCAAAGGCCATACTCTTCACGCGGTTGTTTGTGGCGCGGTCAAGCCACTTCTGAATCTTGTCCCCGGCCAGCTTCTCCATGCCAGAACTCAACAAGGAGATGCCAAAGAGAAACAAGGCCAATCCACCCAGCATTTGAATGAAGCCTAACATACTCCCCTCCGGATGTGATGGGGCCATGACGTTACAATGCAACAAGTGAGAATAGATTAAAGGAGTAAACTCGCCAAGTGAATTNCAGCGCTGGAAGTGCTGGTATAATGCCAGTATAAGGCGTANCCTCGCACTATTCAACCGATGTGGGCTCGAACTTTTGCTNCCCGACAGGCGCTCATTCTTCACGCTCCCCGCTCCCAAAAATCACTTTCACCAGCAGCAAAATGATGAACGACAGCAATACCAGAATCACCGACAGCGTCACGGCGACATCGAGAGCCATCTCAAAGCCGATGTAGATGGCCAGCGGCATCGTCTGCGTGCGGCCGGGGAAGTTGCCGGCGAAGATAATGGTCGCGCCGAACTCCCCCAGGGCGCGCGCCCAGGCCAGCGCCACGCCGGTCAGCACCGCCCGGCGAGCCAGCGGCATAGTGATGCGCGTGAAGGTTTGCCAGAGGGTGGCCCCATCGATGGCCGCCGCGTCCTCCAATTCCGGCTCGACCGCGGCAAAGCCGATCGATGCCGCGCGAATGAAGAGCGAGACAGCAATGAAGGTCTGGGCGATGACGACAGCCAATTCGGTGAAAGTGATGCGCAATCCCAGATCGGCCAGAGGCGAGCCCACCCATCCCTGCCGCCCGAAAACCAGCAGCAGCGACAACCCGGCCNCGGCCGGAGGCAGCACGATGGGCAGGTCAACAAGATTGTCGAGNAGCAACCGGCCGGGAAATTCGCGCCGCGCCAGCAAATAGGCCACCGGGGTGCCCAGAAGGACAGCCGCCAGCGTGGCCAGCGTGCTCGTGCGCAGGCTCAAGGCGATGGCCTGCCGCACTTCGGGCAGGGCCAGATTTGCCACAAGTTGCGCCGGACTGCTGTACATAACCAGCGCCAGCAGAGGGATGAGCAGGAAGAACAGCAGCGGGAAAGACAGCGCCCACCACCACTCGGGGCGGTGGCGTTGCCGCCGCGGGCGGCGCGGCGATTGGCCACCGGGAATCACACCTCTCATGGCGCGAAACCCGGCCCGAAGCCGTATTCGGAAAGGATGCTTTGGCCTTCCTGGCTCAGTATCAGGGCCACGAATGCGGCGGCCGCGTCGGGACGTTCAGCATCATTCAACACAGCGATAGGGTACTCAGCCACGCTATTCAGACTGTCGGGGATTTCTAAATAACTGATTCCCGGGACGCCCCCCAGATCGCTTTGGTAAACAATGCCCGCGTCGGCCTCGCCCAGAGCGACTTTATTCAAAACGGCGCGAACGTTCTCTTCGTAGGAAACGACATTGGCCAAAACGTCCCGTTTGTAGCCGGGGTCAAACGCTGGGTCAGCCGCGGCTTTGTCCAGAAACGCCAGCGAATAACGTCCCACGGGCACTTGCTCGGCCGCCATGACAATCAGTGTGTCGGGCTGAGCCAGATCTTGCAGAGCCCGGAGGCCGGCCGGGTTCTCTCGGGGATAGGCAACGACCAGGCGATTGGTAGCGAAAACGCGCGGCGCGGTCGCGTCAATCCGGCCACTGGCGATGACGCTCGCCATTTGTTCCCAGTCGGCGCTGGCGAACACATCAGCCGGCGCGCCCTGGGCGATCTGGGCCGCCAACTGGTTCGACCCGGCGAAGTTGAAAATCACGTCGATTTCGTCATTTTCCCTTTCATACGTTTCGGCCAGCGCCTGAAAGGCGTCGGTCAGCGAGGCGGCAGCCAGGACGGTCACCGTGGTTGCTCGGGAATTCCTTGCCGAGCGGTCAGCGCATCCGGCGAGGAGAGTAAAAAATACCGCTACCAGGAGAAGGGGGTAGAGATGGGGGGCAATGCGGATCGACATGGGCGTTCTGCTCAAGGGTGGAGTATAACGACAGGAAGGCGAAGGACAACTCATACGAGTGACGCTTAATCAAAAAAGGGCTACTATAACGCGACGCGGCCGCGCTCATAGGCGCGGCTGCATATCGATAATCAGGATCATAGCTGATGAATCAAGGGGTCAAAAAGTTTCTGCTTGCCACGGTCGGGGTGTGGGATCCGATCTGGATTCAATGGTACCGTCTGAAGTCGGGCGAGAAAGGGCCTATCCCGCCCTTCAAGAACCGCGACCGCATCGGCGCGCGCGACATCGACTGGTTTCTGCACAGCGGCGCGGCTGATTACAGGGTGTTTCGCGATGCCCTCGATCGTTGGGAAGAACGGGATTTGGCAGCCCTATCCATCCTCGATTTCGGCGCTGGTTGTGGCCGCATCCTGCAGCACTTCATTCCCGACGGCCCGGCGCTGGCCGCCACTGACGTGGACCCGACTGCGATTGAATACCTGCACCACGCCTTCCCCGCCATCACCAGCATCGCCAACCAGTCCCGGCCGCCCTTACCCTTCAAGGCGGAGCAGTTCGATTGCGTCTACGCCTTCTCCGTGTGGACCCATTTGCCAGGTGAGTTGCAAGACGAATGGCTAGCCGAAATGCGTCGGATAATAAAGGCGGGTGGATTGGTGCTGATCTCGACGATGGGCTATCGCGCCCTGAAGCTGCTGCGCGAAGGCAATAACCCGCTTGAAAGCGACTGGCACACGATCAGCGACGAAGACCTGCGCGCCCGAGGGGCGATCTACTACGAATACCCCATCTTTGGCCAGGACGACGAACTCTTCTCGGGTATCTCGGCCAGTTACGGTGTGGCTGTCCACGACCCGGACTTCATCCGGCGTGCCTGGAACGATGGCTTCGAGGTGCTGGAGATCGTCGAGGGAGCCTTTCGCGAGCATCAAGACCTGGTTGTTCTGCGCAGAAGTTAAGCCCGCGCGTCATCCGATCTTCCATGAATCGACCTAGCAAAGTAATCCTGTTTTTGTTAACCGTTGCGTGTCTGGGGTTGGCAGTGGCGGGCTGTTTCCCGACGAGCGACGCGGGCACGGCCGCGCCGCCGCCCACCACCACCCGCCCGCCGCGCACGCCTTTGCCCCCAATTGGCGACACGTCAGCCAATTTGACTGAAACTCCACAAGGCGAACGCGCTCGCGTCACCCATGTTTTCGACGGCGCCAGCATTGAGGTGGAGTTGGGCGGCCGCACCTATCGTTTGCGCTACATCGGCGTTGACTCCCCCGAGCGCGAGGAGCCATTTTACGAGGAAGCATTCGATTTTAACCGGAAGCTGGTTGAGGATGAAACCGTCACGCTTGTGCGCGACGTCAGCGAAACAGATCAGTACGGCCGCTTATTGCGTTATGTCTATCTGGACGACGGCACGTTCGTCAACGCGGCCCTGATCGGCAGCGGCATGGCCCGCCTGGTCACCTTCCCGCCAGACGTGGCCCAGACCGATTACTTGCACCGGCTACAGGCCGAGGCCAAGGACGCCGCGGCAGGTATGTGGAGCCGGCCCGATCTCACCGGCCCCTGCGACTGCGACCGTAATCTATATGATTGTCGCGACTTCACGTCCCGCGATGAGGCTCAAGCTTGCTTCGAATATTGCCTGGACGCGACCGGCCGCGACGTCCACAACCTCGACGGAGGCGGCGACGGTCTCGTGTGCGAGTTCCTTCCCTGATCGATGAGCGAAGATAATTACCCACCGTTTATCTACTTCTTCGGGCTGCCAGCGGCCGGCAAGAATTACGCGGGACGCGTGATGGCCGAGGCGTTTGGCTACACCTTCTACGATGGCGATCTTGACCTGACGCCGGAAATGCGCGACGCGGTGCGCAAGGAACGACCGTTTACCGAAGCCATGCGCGACCGCTTTTACGCGCTGTTGGTCGGCCGCATCGCCGACTTGAGGGCGGAGCATCCGCGGCTGGCCTTCTGCCAGGCCACCTTCAAGGAACACCACCGCGAGTTGATTTGGCGCGCTTTTCCGGACGTGGTCTTCGTGCTGGTGGAGGCGACGGCCGAGGCGCGGGCCGGCCGTCTGGCGCGAGGCGGCAACCCGGTCACGGTGGATTACGCGCAGCGCATCGATGCGTTCTTCGAGCCGCCGCGCCATCCACACTTCGTCATCACCAACAACGACGGCCGCGAAGATGTCGTGCGGCAATTGGCCGCGCTGCTCGACTGGTTCGCCAGATCGGCTTAGCTCTGGGTCAATGACACCCGTTCAACGTCGCCAAGGGCGCGCAACAGGTCGGCTGACCGCAAGATAACCGTCGTATTGCGAACCCCCGAGCCAATCGAAAGTTCTTCTTCCTGCGTCACGCTCTCATCGACCATGACCCGCACCGGCCGGGGCAGCGCGAATGGCGACACCGCGCCAATCTCGTAGCCGGTCACCTCGCGCACCTCGTCCGCTGACGCCATCGTCAGTCGCGACTGGCCCACATAGCGGCGCAACGCCTTCCAGTCGACTTGTCGTGGCCCGGCCACAAGGACCATGAGATAGTCGTCCTGCATCAGGCGAAACAGAATGCTGCGCACAATTTGCTCCGGCCGCTGGCCGCGCTCGGCAGCTGCCTGCTCCAACGAAGTGACCTCGCCGGGATGGCGAAATTCGCGAAAGGGTATTTTCCCGTTCAGCTCGCGGCCGACCGGCGTCAGAGCTGCGCTCGCCGGCTCCATCAGCGGTCCCGGGCGGCGTCAATCAGGCCGCGAAATAGTGAAAGCATCAGCGGATCATCGGTGTACAAATTTTCTGGGTGCCATTGCACCCCCAGGGCGTAGGGATGATCGGTCGCTTCGACGCTCTCGATGAGGCCGTCGGGCGCGTGGGCCACGGCCACGAGACCAGGGGCCAGGTCGCGGATGCCCTGATGATGGAGGCTGTTGACGTGGGTTTCGCGACGGCCGAGGGTCGCGGCCAGTTTACTGTCCGGCTCGATAGCGACGGCATGGGCCTTGTGGTTGCGCGGAAATGTGTTGAAGAAATCGTGCTTGATCGCGCCCGGCATCCATTCCATCACGTCTTCATAGAGCGTGCCGCCCAGGGCCACATTCAGCAGTTGGTGACCGCGGCAAATAGCCAGGAGCGGTTTCTTCGTTGCCATCGCTTCGCGCGCCAGGAACAACTCCACCCGGTCGCGATCGGGGTCGACGTCGAAGATGAATTCTTCGTGCTCGCTCTGGTAATGCTCCCCGGCGATATCGCCACCGCCGGTCATCACCAGCCCATCGACCTGCGATAGCAAGGCCCGCAGAGCGTCTTCATCCAGCCCCAGCGGAATGAGCACCGGGATGCCCCCCGCGGCGGCCACCGCCTCGATATAACTGGGCATCAGGGCCATATAGGGCGTGGGATTGGTCTGCCCTACCATTTTTCGATAGGTCGTCAGGCCGATGAATGGTCTCGATTCAACGTGATTCGTGGTCATAGGGATGTGGAAACTTCCATAATTTGCGATCATTCAAAATAAAAAAGGTGAAAGATCTCTCTTTCACCTGATATTTTCCTATATTTTTTGCGAGAGACCATTTAAGGATGGCCGCCCTTGGAATCGCCTAGCGTTGCTCAAACGCGCGCTTGGCGCGGAGGCGGGTCGCCTTGCCGGTGCGGTTGCGCAGGAA
>JAACJX010000567.1 GCA_014237545.1 Ardenticatenia bacterium
AAATGAAGGAAGGGTGAAAGACGCCCGCCGCCGCCACAGGCGCTCGGCCCCCGCGGCCCACTTCGGCGCATCCTCGCCGTCGGCGGTCGCGTCGGCCATCACCCGTCGCCCTTCCTCGCGCAGCTTCGCCGCCAGATCGTCGGGGCCGGTGAAGAAGGAACTTAGCTGCGAACGGTAGGCGCCGACGGATTCGATCTTGGCCGCCATCGCCGTCTCCGTCAGCCAGACCGTTTCCGGCCGCCACTCGCCGCGCCCCGCCACGGGCAGCACCCTGTCTAACGCGCCGGGCGTCAGCGTGTACGGGTAGTCCTCGTAATAGGCCACGTCCTTGAACGCCCGCTCGCCCGCGCGCCGTGTCACGCCGTGGTCAATGTGGCCGCCCACGCCCAGCGGCAGGTAGACCTGCCCGGCTTCGGGCAGATTGGCCAGCGATGCCGCCAGCGCGTCAACCACGCCGGCGTCGGCCGGGTTGAACGGCCCGAACATGTCGGTCGGCCCCGGATAGAGCGTCGCGCCGTCCGGTCCGGCGCGATAGATGCAGTCGAGAAAATCGAGATGGAGCACGGCCGCCCGCAAGATGCCGAACGCCTCCCAGTCCTCGGCGCGGCGCTGGGCGACGATGGCCTCGGGCGTCTCGCCCAGGCTGTCGGCCCAGCGCTGGTGCAGGCTTTGCACGATCGCGGATTGCAGCCCGGCGGGCGGCTCCGCGCCGGTTACGGTGACGACCAGCACGGAGTCGCCGATGGCCGTGTGGCGGAACACCTGCCCGCCGCACGACAGAGCGACATCGTCGAAGTGGGGAGAAATATACAGATGGTCGTAGTAATCTTCCAGTTCGTTCATGGCCTGTGGCGCAAGCTGTCAGCTTGCCTCTTCGCGAATAACGTCAGGGCGTCTCGCCCCACGGAAATGATACCACAACCGCAATCATTCGCTTTACCTTCCTGTGCCAGCGCGTGGCCGGAATAATGGCTCAGAAGACGACAAAAAAGCCTGGAATCTGAGGGTACCACCCCAAACGAGTAGCCTCAAATTCCAGGCCCAACCGGCCATGTCTGTGATTACTCGACGATGATCGGCACTTGAAAAACCCAGTGGTTCCCTTAGGGAAGATACTGGGCGTAGGGAATATCCTTTCGCCGGTCTCGGGGTCGCGGATGACATGCGCGCCATCCGTGACCGTGCGCGTGAAGAGAATCTCACTGGTGAGCGAGTAAGTGCCAGTGGCCAACTGGCCAAGCGGATACTCCCAAGCCGAAGCGTAAACATACGGCATGGGGTAATCAAAAAAGTCACTAAAATCGGCCTTGAATATTTCTGACCAATACTGTTCCGCCTCCTCAGCTGTTAGTGACCAGACAATCTGATCGTTGGCATCTCGCAAAGTATAGGTCGTCTCGTTCCTCTTGATATAAGCGTTTACATGGCCTGGCGCCATGGCCCAAAACCAATAATACAAATGGATGTTATCGTTGGCGCTGACCGCATAAGGCCCGCCAACGATTGGGTCAATGTTTACAGGTTCATCGGCCGTCGCCGGCATCGCCGCGACAAGGGCGATCGCCACGAGGGCGATGAGGAGAATAATGCTGGCTAGTTTGCGGTTCATGGGTTTATCTCCTTGGACTTAACTCAAGCAAGTTGAAATTGACCAGCTTCATGGATTTGGCACTGGTGGAACAGCTGTGATATCGGTCCCCCTCCGGCGCGATTGGCCGCGCGCCGGGTATATAAAGCATCGTACCAAACGAACGCCAGGAGATCGCCAGGAAATGGCCCAAAAATCGCAAGGAGATCGCAAGGAGCGGCCAATTGAGGGCTAAAAGCCGAAAATTCGTCTGTTCAGAACGGCCGTCCTGTCCCTCCGGCCCCACAGCGGCTATAATATCCGCCATATGACGAACGAGAACGAGCCGGCCGGCCTGACCCACCTCGACGAGA
>JAACJX010000036.1 GCA_014237545.1 Ardenticatenia bacterium
AGCAGTTCAAATCCAAGCGGCCGCCTTCTGTCGATGCTCAATGACGTCCATTTTCGTTGGGATTCATATTGCCAGCGCGGCTGGGTTGGCTCTTTATGGTCTTCTGGGGTTCGTTGCGCTATGGCTATATCGACGACACCGCAAGACGAAGGTACTGCCCCCGGAGGTTGCCGACATAGACTGGCCGTCCGTCACCGTCCAGCTCCCCGTATATAATGAGCCTGATGTCATCCAGCGGCTCATTCAGTCGATTGCAAACCTCGATTACCCGCGAGACCGATTCGAAATTCAACTGCTTGATGATTCGACCGACGAGACCACTCGCCTCGCGGCCCAATGGGTTAATTTTTATTCGTCCCAGGGTCTGCACATCCAGCTTCTTCACCGCGATGCGCGGGACGGATTCAAGGCCGGCGCGCTGCAACATGGATTGGCCTCCGCCACTGGCGAATTCATCGCCATATTCGATGCCGANTTCCTTCCCGAACCTGATTTTNTGAGGCGTACTATCCCCTTTTTTNTGAANNAGGNACGGTTAGGCTCNGTCCAGGCTCGTTGGGGGCATCTGAACGCCGAAGANNCTTTTTTGACAGGCGCTCAGGCTGTCGCGCTCGATAAGCATTTTGCCATTGAACAAGTGGTTCGCCACCGTGCGGACTATTTCCCGAANTTCAATGGCGCGGCCGGCGTCTGGCGCGCNGCTGCCATTGAAGATTCCGGTGGNTGGCATGACGANACCGTGTGCGAAGATTTATGCCTTAGCACGCGGGCCGTTCTGCGAGGTTGGNAATTTCACTATCTCCACGATGTNGTCGCTCCGGCCGAACTCCCCACNTCNATAACGGCTTATAAAACCCAGCAGGCTCGCTGGACGATGGGGTCAACCCAATGCGTCCTGAAATATGGCCGGGATATATTACATGCGCCCCATCAATCGAGACCGGCTCGCATATACGCTTTGCTTTCCATGTCCGCCTACCTGACAAACGGAATGGTCTTGTTGCTGCTGCTNGTGCAATTGCCACTTATCCTGCTCGACGCCCGACCGCCGGCCTGGTTGTATATCCTCACCCTCTTTGGTTTGGGCCAACCCATGCTCTTTCTCCTTGCGCAATACGTGCTCTACGACGATTGGGTCAAGCGGCTCCGCTTCTTCCCTGCTCTGCTCCTGATCGCCATCGGCCTGGCGCCGAGTAATACCAGGGCTTTTATCGCCGGTTTGCGCCGGAGTCCATTCGTCTTTGACCGAACGCCCAAGGGCAANGCCNCGGCAGACCNNCCTNTGCACGGTTGGTTGATATTCGTGGAACTGGGTCTCTCCCTATACAGCGCGATAACGTTAATCCTGGCCCTGATCATGGGAAATAATGGAGCGGCGATCTTTCTGGCGTCATCCACCTTCGGGCTTGGGTTTATTGGGCTGTCCAGNTTGATGGCTCGGTTCCATTCTATCTATCCACGGAAAGAATTAGAGCGACCCATTGTATAAATATCAATAAGCATATAAGAAATATCAACATCGTTATTGACATTTCTAATATGGCGATGTATTATGCTGATAACAAGTCAGCATTTGCTGATCCATTCCTCAAATACGGTTATTAGGTATGAATCCTGTTATTGGTCAATGCCCCATTTGCGGCGGCACGCTGCACGTCACCCGTTTGAACTGTCGGAATTGCGACACGACGATAGACGGACATTTCACGCTCGGCCGCCTTTACCAGCTAAGCCCTGAACAGCTTGAGTTCGTCGAAGTGTTTCTCAAATGCGAAGGAAAAATTAACAGGGTCGAACAGGAAATTGGATTGTCATATCCGGCTGTGCGCGCCAGATTAACGGACGTGATTCGCTCCCTGGGCTATGAAGTAGGCGACAGNNGCTCCTCGCAGCGCGCGATGCCTGAGGAAGTNCGCCGCGATATCCTGAAAGAGTTACAAAACGGNAACCTGACGGCCGAAGAAGCCCTTCAGATGTNGCGNGGTGAGGGNTAAACACAGCCGGCTTNTTTCNNGATNGTANANCTGAACCCATGAGGTTGTGACCCGGTTCTCAACCCGACAGGTAAACCATTGGAGGTAAAACATCATGGAACCCAGTGAGAAGGTTGAAATATTGCGATTGCTCTCGGAAGGGAAAATCACGGCCACAGAAGCGGTCGAGTTACTTGACAAGATGGGTAGCGCTCCCACGAAGGCCTCGGCTGCGTCGGGGGGTGAAGCGGCCGTCCTTGAAAAAGAAGTATCTGGTGATGATTTTGGCCATGTTGATTTCCCGGCCCCGGAGCCCTTTAAGATAAAGATCACCGAGGATGAGGTAGGGGTTGCCGGGACCAACGGCAAGAAGCCTCGCTGGCTCAAAATACGGGTGAGTGAGTTGAGTTCGGGGCGAAATAAAGTAAACATCACTCTTCCCATGGGCCTGGTTGGCTTTGGTCTGGGTATCGCCCGCCGATTTGGAGCNGATTTCGACAACGAGGGCAATATCGATGAGATGTGGGGCCTCATGAAGCAAGGNGAGCGCGGCATGCTTGTGGATGTTGAAGACGAAGAAGACAACGAGCACGTCCAGATCTACCTTGATTAGCGACATCGAGGCAAACAATGAACAAAGACCATTTTCAACTGGGTGATTCACCCCTCGTCGAGATTACCACCTGCAGCGGTGACTTGATTGCCCGTGGCTGGAATGAGCCCGGNATTCAAATCAAAGGCGATTATCTCGTGCAGGAGACCAGTAAGGGAATCCAGATCGANTCAACCGGNAGCCTTCGCCTGGACCTGCCGCGNGAAGCGCTGCTGACTATTGGGCGGGTGAAGGGTAATCTCAATATCAAACAGTTTACCGGACCCATCAATTGCGAATATATACACGGCGATGCGCTTCTCTCACAGACGAGNGANGCATCCCTGGGTATCGTCCACGGCGATTTGGCNGCTCGNAACATGCTCGGGAACCTTAATGTGNCCGAGGCAAATGGCGACGTNACCCTCCGCGTCGCGGGCGGNGCTNCCTTTGGTTCCGTNCATGGCGATCTCTCGGCNCGGGTGATCGATGGCGATGTATCAATTAATTCGATCAACGGTGATGCCGACCTGCGTACAGTGAGCGGGTCGGTNGATATCAGTCAGGGGTTCCGAGATATAAACCTGGCCGCCATTGGTGGCCTGATCTCGATTGCCGCCGTCACCGGCGACATCAGGTTGCGCGGCGGGCTACCGGCTGGTGAACATTCTCTCGAAGCCCGGGGCGACATCGTCGTCCGCTGGCCCACAGATATCCCCGTCAATCTTTCGGTTGCCAGCGAACAAATTGACAACCGTCTGCCGCTAACCGATGTGGTTCAGAAATAGAGCAGCCTGGTCGGCCGTTTGGGCGAAGGAGGCGCGCACCTGTCACTCGCGACCTCTGGTCGCGTCGTCTTGCGCGAGGAAGAACCGGCCGCCGAGAAATGGTCGAGCGAAGGTGATGATATGGAATTTAACGTTGGAATGAATATGGATGACATTGCCGCCCGAATTGGAGCTGAAGTTAGCTCTCA
>JAACJX010000528.1 GCA_014237545.1 Ardenticatenia bacterium
AAGGTTACACATTTGTGACATCAGACTTCGTCAAGGCTGACATCCAGCCGAGGGCTGTCCCGGCCACATGAAATGTCCCCTATATGGAAAGGAGTTCCTGGCAACTGACCGGAAGCCTTGACATCAACCGCGTAACCGGCAATTCTGTTCGCCCGAAAAACAATTGGTCTTTATCATCCTTCGACGCACGTACCGAGAAGGAGAGACCAATGGATACCAATGAACCCTTTGCCCAGCTCCAACTGCGCTTCACAGATCCAATTCAATACGATTATGAAGTCATCCGGCCCGTTGTCCTGTTCTCGCAGTCTGTGACCGACCGTAGCGACGAAACAGAAATGCCGCGCACAACGGTGCGCGAAAAGGCCAGGCAGTTCGTCACGGAAGGCATGCTGGGCCTGGTGGACAAGCGCTCCACCGCGGCCAATTCCAAAGAGATCGGCTATCCGGAACCAATCGCCCGCTACATCCTGTATCTCAAGCACCTGTATCCGCCCATCCATTATCGCGAGATCGTCCGTATCATCTGGACAAAATTTGGCTTCCAAACCGACCATCATAAGGTAAAGCGGTTTCTGGAGCGCCACCCGGTTACCGTGCAGCTGGAACTGAAGCTGGTTCATTTCCACGAATTCGACGACGCTTATGAAGCCCGCTGGACTGTGGTGCGGATGTACTACGAGGGCTGGAATGTCAAAAGCATCGCCGACCTGCTCAAGGTTTCACGCAAGCACGTGGTGGCTCTCATCCAGGCGTTTGAGAAAGATGACTTCGCCGGTTTGGAGGACAAGCGCACCCGGCCTGCCAATCATCCNGATAACCAACTGACNCTCCCCTTNATGGACGAAGTGTTCCGCGCNCAGTTGGANTATCCCGANGCCGGNCGCTTTCGTNTTCACNGCATCCTGGAACAGAAGATGGGCGATGATANGCCGAGTGANCGGACGGTGGGTCGGGCNATGGCCCACAANCGTTTCTGGCGNGGCGCACCNCANCCTCTGNATGNCTGACCGNGAGGCTGAAGCAAAGGAGCCGGNCGAATTNCCCTACAATCCGGNNTACTGCCACCAGTATTGGTTCATCGACATCCGCTACCTGGTCCATTTTGAAGGGAAGCAGGTCTANAGNATCTGCNTCATCGAAGGCGTCTCGCGNACTATCCTGGCGGGGATGGTTTCGCTGCATCAAGATGAAATCGNCATTCTGCAGTTGCTGCACGCTGCCTTTGGCGATTACGGGGCGCCCTGGGGCATCGTCTCGGACAACGCCGCGGTTTTTAAAGCTGAGGCATTTATGCGCGTAATGGAAGGACTAGATATCGAACCCTGTCCCATTGATTCAGGGCAATCCTGGCAGAATCTCATCGAAACCCAGTTCAATATCCAGAGACGTCTGGCGGATGCAAAATTCAAGCAAGCCGCGACCCTGGCCGAGATCCAGGACGAACATGCGGCCTTCATCCAGTTATTCAATACGACCCGTCATTGGGCTCATCGTGACCGGCCGGATGGGCGGTACACTCCTGTCTCTGTCTTGGGTGGTCGGCTCGGCCGGTCTGTCGATCCCCACCACCTGCGGCGTGTCTTCTGCCATCTGCAATTCTCGCGGGTCGTCAATCGTCATGGCTATGTCAGCATTCAGCGGTTCTACATCTATGCCGAGCGGGGACTGACTCGCCGCCGGGTGGCTATCTGGCTCTATGAAAACCGGCTTCACGTCGAATACCAGCAGACATCTCTGGCTCGGTACCACTACCGTCTTGACCGCAACTCTGCCCAAATAACCAGTATCTCACGTCCCAAGCTCTATCGATCGCTCTTCGCATCCACACAACTGGAGATGTTTGAATTGGATGACGCCCAGTGGGTCAAAATCTGGCGACGACCGGAATATGCCAGGCGACGTCTGGCGATGAGGATGATCACGAGGCAGCTCGCTTTCGATTTCAACCTATTGCTTTGGCTGCTGTTGGGCTTTTAACTGAACGATGGTGGATACCAACAACCTTTCACTTGGCCACATATGGGAGCGATACTCACAATTTGCCGCTTTCATTCTCCCATGCTTCAAGTTGGCGGGAGACGCAATGCTGATTGGAATAGGAGCAAATGACACAACAGTCACCCGGCTTAGGCCGCAGATGTTCGCCGCAACTGGCGCACGTATAGGAAATGAGTCAATAGTCAGGCGGAATATCGATGGTTTCGATGTTGCCACAGATTGGACAAGTCATCTCAGCCTTGAGTATCGGGACGAAGGGTTCATCATTGTTCATTGTGCATCAGAGTAGTGTTAACCTGCTTTATACCTCTTGGGGCTACAAATTCGCTGACATTTGGCAAGATTGCTGGCCCTTACCTTTCGACATGGTTGCCTAGCCGTGTTCAGTTCTATGATGGCCAGTCATGATGTCCCAAATGTGTTACCTTTCATGTGGCCAGGTATCTTCCAGGCCAGCACCGACTCCCAGCCGAGCACATCGCGCAGGTAGTCGGCTGTGGTCTGTTGCACCAGGGTGTCTTCGTTATAGCGGGTCAAGCCTCGCTCCTGTTACCTTCGCTCAAGTCGTAGGCAACCCAAGCTTG
>JAACJX010000527.1:0-29449 GCA_014237545.1 Ardenticatenia bacterium
GATGACTTTAGCCTATTGATATGCTGAAACAGATGTGCTATTCTGTCACGGCTGAGGGGAGCTTCAACTTGTCACTGGAGATGTTATGGAACTATCCGATGCGAATTCTGAGCTATCCCACGCGGTTTTTCATCTGGCCCAAAGCGCCGCTCGTTTCTCGGATGCGGATTTGGGGCAGCCCTTCCAGTGGGGCGCGCATCGGGAAGGGGTGCGGTTCGTCCTCATCGGGGCGATGCATGAACTGCGGACCCTGGCTGTCGCCATCGCTAATGAGCGCCGGCGCGCCGCCGATCCGCTCACCCGCGCCCACCATGCCCTTGCCCAATATCACGCCGCTTACCGCGATCTGGATGCCGTTTTACTGGGTCTCTCGACCGATGACGCCAACATACGCCCTGCAATGGGGGAATGGTCGATTCGTGATACCTTGCACCATATGGTTGGCGTCCAGCGCAACTTTTTTGCGCTGGTCCACTACGGGCTGCGGAGACAGCGAGAGGTAGGCGACTTAACGGCCAGGTTGCCTGAGGGCGAGNCTGACCGGGTTCTAGGCGCGCAGGAAGGGTTGGGAAGTTTGAGCGCCGACCCTGACATGGATGATTTAATCCAGTACCACGCCCGGCTGCATGACCGCTCCTTGTCTGAGTTTGCTTCGATTGCAGAAGAAGAGATTGACGGGCCGTCCATTTGGTGGGAAGGAGAGCCTCTCTCGCTGGAATACCGCATCCACCGGATGGAGGCTCACCTGCGGCAACACACTGTCCAGATCGAAAAATCACTTGACCAGCTGAGCATACCCGCAACCGAGGCCCGGCGCTTATTGCGTCGCGTATTCGCCGCATTGGCCGAAGTGGAGGGGGTTCTCGTCGGNGCTTCGAAGGTCAACCCAACCCTGCTTCACACCGTAGCCGAATCCATTCATCGCCTGGCCGATGGCGCCGTGCATGCCGTTGGTCGCGCCAATGAAATGCTNNCGGCCGTCACNGGGGGCGATCGCGAGCGGGTCAAGGCGATAGTCGATGAAGAACCTCATTTGGCCAACGTGCAGAGCCGGGATGGCGTCTCGGTGGCGCGACTGGCAGTCTATTACGGTCAAAGGGAAATAGCCGATATCTTGACGCACTCATCTGATATCGAGCTCGATATCTGGGACGGCGCCGCTCTGGGACGGCTGGCGGCTGTGGAAGAGGCTCTCCGCTGGGTCGGCGACGACGCGCTCAATGCCTACAGCCGCGACGGCTATACACCGCTGCAATTGGCCTGCTTTTTTGGGCATGAGGAAGTAGCGGCTCATCTAATTAATGNGGGCGCGAACGTAAACGCCGCATCNCGGAACTCCATGGTCATCCAGCCGATCCATGCCGCGACGGCCGGAAATCATTTGAGTATTGTGCGCTTGCTGTTGCAGTCAGGTGCTGATCCGAACGCNGTGCAGCAAGACAGCTTTCGGCCCTTACATTCGGCCGCGCAGAACGGCAACCTAGCCATGGCGCGCCTGCTTCTGGAGCACGGGGCCGATCCAACCATGCCCGACGCGAAGGGGCAATTGCCCCGCGAACTGGCCGAGGAGACAGAAAATTCACAACTGATCGCGCTATTATCATGAAGGAGCGCCATGCAACCCAAGACTCGCTGTCCCTGGGCGGGAAACGACGCCGAATATGTAGCCTATCATGACCTTGAATGGGGGGTGCCGGTTCATGATGACAAAGTATTATTCGAATTTCTAATCCTCGAGGGCGCACAGGCTGGATTGAGCTGGCAGACGATCTTGCGCAAGCGAGGCAATTACCGGCGGGCGTTTGCNGACTTTGATCCNAGGACNGTAGCAACCTACAGTGATGAGAAAATTCAGGACCNGCTGGAGGATTCCGGCTTGGTGCGCAATCGCTTAAAAATCAGTTCGGCCGTCCGCAATGCCCGGGCTTTCATATCCATTCAGGATGAATTCGGGAGCTTCGATCGATACATCTGGGGCTTCCTCGGTGGGCGGCCTATATCGAACCGGTGGGAGTCGTTGCGACAGGTGCCGGCGGAGACGGCCGAGTCCCGGGCCATCAGTCGCGACCTGAAAAATCGCGGGTTCAATTTTGTCGGCCCGACGATCATTTACGCCTTCATGCAAGCCGTCGGCCTGGTCAATGACCATCTCGTCTCGTGCTTTCGCCACGCCCAAATTTCGGNTGAGGAGTGACCTGCTTCAATGGCCAGCCGTGCCGAATATCTCCTATGGTGCTATGATGCGTGCCATGACAAGCCTATACCACACTGTCGTGGATGTCTCTACCCTGGCTGAACACTCNACCGATCCGGCGTGGGTGGTCGTAGATTGCCGGTTCGATTTGCTNGACAAGTCTATTGGCCGGCGGCATTACCGGGCATCTCACATCCCTGGGGCGGTCTATGCCGACCTGGAGAAAGATCTATCCGTCCCCATGGGNGCGGNCGGCGAGGGCGGGAGGCATCCNCTGCCCGCGCCCGAAAAGTTGAAGGATCTATTCGGCCGCCTGGGNATCGACCAGCGCACGCAAGTCGTAGCCTATGACGATACCAGTGGCCACTACGCCGCGCGGTTGTGGTGGATGCTGCGCTTCATGGGGCACGAAGCCGTGGCCGTGCTCGACGGCGGGTGGCCGGCCTGGCTGGCGGCCGGGCTGCCGGTACGCTCCGGAGAGGAGACGAATGAGCTTCGTGAGTTTGAAGGTGAGCCGCGCTGGGATCGGGTCGTATTTATGGAGGACATTCCCGAATCGTCGCTGCTTGTAGACGGCCGCGCTCCTGAACGATACCGCGGCGATGTTGAGCCTATCGATCCCGTTCCTGGACATATCCCCGGCGCGGTTAACCGGCCATATGCGGCGAATTGGACGGAGCGTGGTTTGTGGCGCTCCCAGGAAAGCTTGCTGGCCGACTTCCTCGAGCTACTCGGCGACGTCGCGCCGGAAGAAGCAACCTACTATTGTGGTTCCGGTGTGTCGGCTTGCGTNAANCTCGTTGGCCTGGTGCGAGCCGGGCTTCCGGAAGGGAAGCTCTACGTTGGTTCGTGGAGTGAATGGAGCCGCCTGAGAGGCACGGATTGAAATNACTACCAANCGTTCAATCNGGTTGCCCNGTGNTTAACCGTTTATTTTCAATNCGGGCAAGGTACTCAAGTTTCGGACCACAANCGGCCAAGCTAACTGATACCTNGTTCTCATTCGACATCTGATAATAGAAAGCCGNTCGCGTATTTTCGTCGGGNGAAAGCGAATGCGACCGGCTTTCTGCTTGTAAAAGTATGGTCACGACCGAACGCCGCGAATGCGGTTTATTCTTTATCGACCCGCTTTGAGGCGGGCTTGAAGCTCGGTCAGCTCGTCCCATTTCCCGGCCGCGCCCAGCGCCGCCTGCTCCGGCCAGGTGGTCGGATCGGCCAGACGGAACCGCCGGCCGCCCGCGCCGAGTATCTCGCGGATCCGGTCGGCCGATGTCGCCGCCAGGTCGGCCAGATCGTGAATGTCACTGGCGATGAGAAGTTCGGCGATCTTTGGGCCGATGCCCTCCACCAGCTCTAAATCCTTGCCGCGCGGCCGCGGACTTTTGTCCGACAGGTTGGCCGGCGCGGAACGCGTCGCCGCTTCCCCGGCCGGGGACAGGCGGGTGGCGATTGCGACGACGGCAGCATAAGCCTGGTCGCCCTCCTCNCTTTCGTCAACGCCGGTATAGATGGTCACTTCGACTTCGTCGGCTTCTTCATCCATCTCATCNAGCAGCGCGTCGATTGCCCCCTCGACGGCTTCATCTTCCAGCAAGCGGATGTCGTCCTCGGACTCGATGGCGTCCGTCACCATGACGGCCACTTCCTGAGGCTCATCGCCNACGGTTTCAACAGTTCCAACCTCCGAAGCGACAGCCAGGACGATGGCGATGGTTTTGCCGGAGTCGGCATCGTCAATCACCTGGGTATAAACGGCCGCGTCCACCGTCCCTTCCTCATCCGTCTGCCCGCCCATTTCGGCAATAGCCTCCATCAGGGCGGCATCCTCCAGCTCGCCAAGCGCCTCATTTGAGGCNATTATCTCACGGCGAACGANAACAGAGGCGGGCAGTGCTTCNCCTTCACCGGCCAGCGCCAGCCATGAGTCACCCCCGTCATCCTCATCCCAAAGCTCGTCGGCCTCAGGTTCCAGGTGACGCCGAACCGATACGCCCAGCGCGTCGACGTACCACGCCGNCCGGCCAAACAGNCCGCCGATCTCGAAACCCGCCGGNGCTTCGAAGGTGAATTCTCGCTCCCCGCCAACCCCGCCGAAGGTAGACGAGACGCGCTTGTTGGTATGAAAGCGAATCGAGTCGATATACCATCCGGCGCGGCCGCTGATGCCGGTCAGATACTCATCATCGTCCAGATAAAACACATGGTGCTCGCCCCCCAAGCCTCCAATCGGTGGATTGCCGGCCGGGTTGCCATCTGAACGGACGTAGTCGAACTGGATCGCATTGATAACCCATTCCGTAAAAACATGAATGGCGGTTAGACGGGCATCCTCCGGGATGTCATAATTGTCGAATGGTTGGCCGCCGTTTCCGCCGGCTGGTCCGATTTGAAATTTGTCCATGATTACTCCTCCATTAGATTGGTATCTGGAATGCCTGCCTCCTCCACGCAAACCTATTGTGGCCTACTTTTATAGCCAGTGCCAATACCGGACACTTGCGGTCGCTGTTAACAGAATAGGATGGCGCAGCCTTAGCGCCGGCGCCGGACGGCGAATGTAAAAATATCAGGAAACGGTTGCGACAGGCGGAGGTGTGAGGCACAATTGTTGTAACGTTACAACAAGATTATGGCCGAAGATAGGAACTCTCTGTTAAATTTCCTGGCGCGTCATTATACGCTCGACGAGCTCAAGACGCTGTGCTTCAAGCTGTTTATCGACTTCGACAATCTTAGCGGCGACACCAAGAATGCCAAGGCTCGCGAGTTGATCCTCCATCTGGAGCGCAGCGGCCGAATGAATGATCTGTCGCCCGTCCTGGGTCGGGAAAAACCNGTCGCCTATCGCCGCGAGTTTCAGAAAGATCCGCCNGTCCCGCGCATCCCGCCCCGGCGAAACCGCGATATGAATCAGGTTTTCATNAGCCACGCGCACGAGGACGAGGCTTTTGCCCGACGCATCGCCGCCGACTTGCAAGCCGAGGGCTGGNCCGTTTGGATAGCACCCGACTCCATTCTGCCGGGGGAGACCTGGGTAGAGGCGATCAATAGAGGTCTGGAAGAGAGCGGCTATTACCTGCTGGTGCAGACCCCAGCCGCCGCGGCCTCGCCCTGGGTTGTCACTGAGACCAACGTCGCCATTAGCCTGGAACACCAGCGGCAAATGCGCTTCATTCCCCTGGATGTCGCCCCCAGCCGCCCGCCGCCGTTATGGACCGCCTATCAAAATGTTCCGTTCCGCGATAATTATCTCCGCGGGCTCGAGCATTTGCTGGCCCGCCTTAATGGTCGCCCGCCGCGGCCCTGGCCCGCGAATGGCAGTGGTTCGCCGGGCGAGAAAAACGGCCGTGGCCNGAAGGGAGTGGACGAGTCCAAGGTATTCTCCGATCGCCGNTTGCACGATCGCACCCGCGTCGAATTGATNCGCATACCGGCCGGAAATTTTCTGTATGGCGCGATCCAGCCGGAGACAGAGCACGAATTAACCCAGCGCGCCATCCACCTGCACGAGTTTTGGATAGGGTGCGTGCCGGTGACCAACGCTCAGTTTGCTCGGTTCATAGAAGCGACGCAGTATCGGACGACGGCCGAAGACACAGGTTTCTCTCGCGTATGGCTTGGCGGCCGGTGGATCGAGGTAGAACAAGCTTATTGGCGGCGGCCAGAAGGCCCGCGCAGCAGCATCGACGACCGGCTTCACCACCCGGTNGTGTGCGTCAGCTGGTTCGACGCCCAGGCATACTGTGAATGGGCCGGCCTTCGGCTGGCGGCGGAAAAGGAATGGGAAAAGGCCGCGCGTGGGAGTGACGGCCGCCTCTATCCCTGGGGGAACCAGCTGCCAGATCCCAAGCGCGCCAATTTCGCCATGCGCCACGGCAAAACCAAGCCGGCCGGTGCCTACTCGCCGGCCGGTGATAGTCCTTTTGGCGTTAGCGATCTGGCCGGCAATGTCTGGGAATGGACTGCTTCCTGGTTCGATTCTCGGGGAAGTTCCACGCGGACGCGGGTGATCCGCGGCGGCGCTTGGTCGAGTGAAGCGATCACGCTTCGGGCCACCTACCGTCTCGACATCGATCCGATGCTGCGCTTTAACACGGTGGGCTTTCGAGTGGCCGCCCACCTGGGTGATCCTGGTTTTTAACTCTTAACCCCACTACATGCGTTTAAGAGAGTGGAAGTTGAGGCTCCCAGCGCGGGAGCCTCAACGTTTTTTANAGCCCCGACGCCTTCTTGCCAGGTGGCGGGCGATGGCCTTTTTCGCTGCGCCTTACCTCGGCTTCCTTTCGTTCCCTTTCTTCGCGGATTTGCCGGGCGCGGCGCAGGTCATCGCCGGTCATAATATTGACATTTACGTCGGCCCCTTCCTGATCGTGACGAACTTGCAATGGCACGATCGTCACCACTACGCGCTCCAGACCCGTNAGGCCAAGGTTTAAGATTAGAGAGCTGTTTTGATGAAGGGCTTGGGTAAAAACTGAGTCCATAGCCAGATGACCCATCACGATATGGACGATCGCCGTGGGGTTTTCGCGCAGTAGGTCCATCACGTACTCGCGTATCGGNGCCAACAGGTGACGGTATGGNGATTGAATGATCACCAGATTGTCGTCGCCNATNTATTGATTCCATTTCTCCTGCGTCTTCTGGGTTCGCTCAGGGTTCACGCCGACATGAATAGCTTTCCACGGGCTGCCGAGCGACTTGGCGAAGTTGACCATCTGCAGAGTACCCATGTGAACGCCATCAACCAGCAAGAGGGTGATCACCCGGTCGGTCTGAATTTGGCTGGGCTGATTCTCNAGACTCAAGGCCTGAGCCACGTCTTTNTAGTGACGGTGGATGCGAGAAAAAATGAAGACCAANACNGGGATCAAGATCAGTACGAACCAGGCGCCGGTAACGAACTTGGTGATGGCAAATATCAACATTACGACAAAGGTGATAGTCGCGCCCAGTCCGCTGACGGCCATATGTAACCACCACTTCGGGTCNTACTCCATCACTGAGTCTGCGCCCTCAATTCGCTCNCCGGGCTTCAACTTGCCCACGTGCCAGGCATGGACGACCATGCCCGCTTGNGAAAGNGNAAAGCTGAGNAANACACCGATNGCGTACAGGGGGATGAGGGCCGTCGTGCTNGCGCCCATNACGATGACNAGCACTGAAGCTGCCAGAGCCAGCGTCACGATTCCCCAGGAGAACACCAGACGGCCGCCGCGATAGGTGAGTTGGCGAGGCAGGTACCCATCGGCCGCCTGCAAGGCAGCCAAACGCGGGAATCCGGCGTAGCTCGTGTTGGCCGCCATCAACAAGATTAGCGCTGTGCCGGCGATGACGAGTAAATAAAGGATATTTCCGTCGCCAAAAACGGTTCGGGCAATCTGGGAGATGATAGTCTCTTCATGCGAAGGGATGGCCTGAGTTTGGTGCGCCAGGAACGTGATACCCAGAAACAGGCTGACCAGAATGACCGCCATAGCGGTCAGCGTCATGGCCGCGTTGCGGCTCTTCGGCTCNTTGAAGGCGGTAATGCCGTTGGATATCGCTTCGATNCCNGTCAGGGCCGTTGAGCCGCTGGAAAAAGCCCTCAGNATGAGGAACATCGATAANGGCACNACCGTGTCTGAGATCATCTCTACGCCCGTGACGGTATTCAGCGTGCCGGTGAAGTACCTGTAGAAGCCCAGTCCGAGCATGATGACCATGACGGTCAAGAAAAAGTAGGTTGGAATGGCGAATACGGAGCCGCTTTCCCTGACACCGCGAAGGTTGATGAGCGTTACGACCGCGATCACCCCGACTGCGATGCTGACTCGATAGGGGCCCAACGCGGGAAAGGCGGAAACGATTTGGGCAACCCCGGAAGAAGTAGAAACCGCAACGGTCAATATGTAATCTGTCAGCAGGGCGGCCCCGGCAATCAGCGCCGCCTTTTCGCCCAGGTTTTCCCGCGCGACAATATAGGCTCCTCCTCCGTTGGGATAGGCGAAAATGGTTTGCCTGTAGGAGATAGTGACGATGATCAGCAGGAGCGAGATGGCTATAGCAATGGGCATGGAGAGCCCCAGGTAGGCCATCGAACCTGTCAGGGCGAGAATTACCAGGATCTCTTCCGTGGCATAGGCGGTAGATGAGATACCGTCTGAGGCAAAAACGGCGAGCCCGACCACCTTGCTCACGACTTGATGCGCCAATGTGCGCGTTTCGAGCGGCCGGCCAACTAGGAGACTCGAGATATTGAGCCGTTTGGACGGCGAGTTTTGTTCTGTTGACATAAATAACCCCACGAAAAATAAACCGAAACAAAATGTGCTTCAGTGACGGGATGGNCTTCATCCCCGATATCTAGTTGCACCGACTCAATGTGGGAAAATTGGTCATGTTTGCTCGGCTTAAGCCTGCAAATGAATATAACATGAGCGAATTCAGGGGGCAAGCCGCTAATTTGACTCAAGCTTGACGCTTCTGGCGTGTCCCTTGCGAGATCTCAAGTACCTTCGAGAAAATCAAATTTAGGGAGGCATGCCGGCCAACGTAGCTATAATAGTTTTTGATGGCAGGTAGAGTGCCAGGGCTAGTTGGAAGGGCATTTTCAAATTGCTGATGTTCGTATGCCCGGGGAACGTGGAGACCGCCGAGTAGCGCGAAGCCCGCTGAGACTAAGCCCATCTTCCTTTGTGAGCTCCGCGATTGCCCTCCGCTCGCTCCGAGTCCCCATGCTCCATAATCGGACTTTGGAAAAGCCCTGGGCTAGTTGTTCAATTCATTCAAGCAAATGATTTGGTAAGATACAATCGGCTTGGCGGAATAAGGGTTTCTATAGAACGATTTCGGCTTCCGGCGTGCTCCGTCCGCCGGAATTACGCTTCCGCCTTCGTTTGTGAATGATCTCACGGTAACGAGATAAACATGGTTAGCCAATCCATTACTTTTCAGAGCGACGTCAACCTCGTAGGAACTTTGCATCTCCCGGACGGTACGGGAGTGCATCCGGCGCTTGTCGTAATGCACCTGGCCTCCGGTGGCGAACGTACGCATACCTTTTATCAACATCTTACCGAACACCTTCCCGCCGCGGGAATCGCCGTTTTCGTCTTTGATCGGCGTGGCTCTGGCGAGTCACAGGGTGATTTCGAAACCGCCGATTTCGAAATGCTCGCGGCTGACGGTGTGGCCGCCGCCAACGTGGTGGCCGCCCACCCGGACATTGCGCCGGAAAAAATTGGGGTATACGGAATAAGCCAGGGGAGTTGGCTAGCGCCTATTGTTGCCGCCCGGCGCCCAGCGACGGCTTGCATTGTTGCTGTTTCGGGGAGCGGCGTCTCGCCCGCTCGCCAAATGGACTACACGGCTGAGCGCGCATTGCGCGATAAGGGATTTGCTGAATCGAGTATTGCCCACATGCTTTACCTTCGCCGGCGAGTCAACGACTACTATCGCGGCCGAGCTCCTCGCGCTCAGGTGCAGCGNGAGTTGGATACTGCCAGAGGAGAGTCGTGGTATTCCGTGGCCTACCTTGACGAAGAATTGCCCTTAGAAGTCGCTCAGGACAAATGGTTCCATGAAATGGACTATGATCCATTACCTATATGGCGAGAAGTGACCCAACCGACTTTGTTNATCTATCCGGAGGACGACCGCTGGATACCAAGTCAGGAGAGTTTGGCCGCCTTCCGGGGCTCGGTCAGCGGAATAGCCGATGTAACGTTTGCCCCCATCCCTGACTCCGATCACCTGATGGGCCTGGAAAGCGGTACGCACGTCTCGAGCCGCTATCTAACGTTATTGATTGAATGGCTTAAGGAACATTTGGGATGAAACCATCACGACAACCTGAGGAGGAACGAAGCATCGTTGTCATCGGATGCGGCGTCATTGGCCTCACGACTGCCATTCGCCTGCTGGAGCGCGGCTATTCAGTCACTATAGTGGCTCGGGATATGCCGCCCCATACGACGTCAAACGTTGCCGCCGCCGTGTGGTTCCCCTATCACGTGCTTCCGCTGGAGCGTGTCCTGGCCTGGAGCGCTACGTCGCTGGACACATATTACGATTTGGCGGCCGATTATGAGACGGGCATCTCAATGGCAACCTTCATTGATCTCTATGAATTGCCTGCGCCCGACCCTTGGTGGCGCGAGGCGGTTCGGTTCTTTCGCCGGCCGTTGGCCCGGGAATTGCCCGAAGGGTACGTCGATGGTCACGTAGCCGAAGTGCCATTGATCGAGACGCCCGTGCANATGCAATGGCTCATGGAGCGCTTTCTTGCGTTGGGTGGAAAGCTCTCGCGACGGGAGCTGAGCCACTTGGACGAAGTCCTCGATGAGGGTGATGTAATTATCAATTGCTCTGGGCTGGGCGCACGGGCTCTGGTCGGCGACGAGGCTGTCTATCCCATTCGGGGCCAGATCGCCCGCGTCAGCCGGCCGCCGTCCGTGAGGCGAGTATTGTTTGACGAGCACGGCCGGCGCGCGTTGGGGTACGTGATTCCCCGGCGGGATGAAGTCATCATCGGCGGTACCGCTCAGTCGGGGAGTTGGGATCTCTCCGTGGATCCCGATACAGCGGAATTGATTCTCCTAAAGGCGCGGCGACTGATGCCGGAACTCGAAGAAGCGCGGGTGATCGAGCATCTGGTGGGCCTGAGACCGGGCCGCGACGCTGTGCGTCTGGAAGTGGAGCAATTGGGGAATGGGCGGAAGGTCATTCATAATTATGGCCATGGCGGAGCGGGATTCACTCTGGCCTGGGGGTGCGCCGGCGAAGTTGCAGACATCGTCGGACAGCTCTTGTTGCCCGCACCGCAGTAACTATTTGGCGAGGCGAGCAATATGTCCGAGGNGCCCCAAAAAGCCGGCGATTCATACGACTACTCAACGAGAAGCGGTGTGCGCGCCATCTCCTGGAATGATTTCCATGGCCTGGTAAAAGCCCTGGTCAGAGCGGTTGCCCCCTGGAAACCGACGATCATTTTGCCGATCGGCCGTGGCGGCTATTACCCAGGGACGTTGATGGCCCACATGCTCCAGACAGAACTCTATCTCGCGCGGCTGTCTCGTCGGGAGCGCGATGTCGTCGTGCGCGCAACGCCTCAATGGCTGGTNCCNCCCCCGGCGGGTGTGGCGGGGCATCGCGTTCTGGTTGTAGATGAAATCAGCAGTACTGGCGAAACGCTGTCATTGGCGCGCGCTCGCTTGCTGGCCATGGATGTTGCTGAGGTAAGAACTGCGGTGCTCTACGCCCACACCTGGGGCGCGNGCGCGGCGGACTACGTCGCGCTGATCACCGATGAATTGGTGCTCAATCCGTGGGATCGTGAGGTGTATCTCGAGGAGGAGTTCATACTACACCCCGAATATGCTCAGGCTCTAAATGAGCAGGGGCTAGAGCCCCAATCGGAGATGCTGATAGCCACCCCCTATTNCGTCACCGAAAAGATTCCTAATCCCTAGTACAGTTCTCCCTTTGATGGCCCTGGAGTGTTTTGGATGCATTTCACACATTATCACGGACTCGATGATCGCCAGCGCATGCTCGAGCTGGTCTGGCACACCCCGGCGCGTCACGCGCACGTGGTTGACCTACCTTACCGATTGTGCTCCTGGGCTATGGATGACCCGGCGAATATTGGGTTGTGGGTGGATGACGACGGCGTACTGATGGCCTGGGCTGTCATGCAGGCGCCATTTTGGACGATAGACTTTGCCACGCACGGCGACGCGCCATCGGAGGCGCTTGACGTGATAATACGCTGGGTGGACGAGAAAGCACGCGCCTTATTGCCATCACCATTTGGACGCCCTTGCTGGTTTGTGCCGTTGCTTGAAACAAATACCACGGCTCGCCAGGCCCTGGAGAATGCGGGCTTTGTTTCTCAGAAGTCCGGGAAAGAGTCCTGGGCACAGGTCTCTTTGGCGCTCGACAAGGGTGTCGATTTGCCGCCTTGTACGATTAAANGCGGCTACCAGCTTCGGCCGATCGNGGGCGCAAGAGACGTGGCCGCCTATGTGGCGCTCCACCGTCAGGTTTTTGGCACAGACAATATGACCGANCCATGGCGTCTGANGACGCTGCTTCACCCCGCCTACCGGCCNGAGCTTGATCTCATTATCAAGAATGCAGATGGAGAATTTGTGGCTTTTTGCATCGGCTGGGTGGCCGCGCCAAACCTTTCTGCTGACGATGGGACGCCGGCTGTCTATGGCCAGATCGAGCCGATTGGCGTCCTCGAGCGGGAACGGCGGAGCGGCCTGGCCTGGTCGATCATCGCTGAGNCCATTCGCCGGATGCGCGCCTTGGGGGCCGAGACGATCTACGTCCACACGGATAACTATCGGGATCGAGCCTTTGCCTTCTATCAGGCGGTTGGTTTCCGGGTCGTCGAGCGAATACTCATGTACAGGAAGGATTATGACTGAGCAACTCGTTATACGGCCGATGGTGCTGGACGATTATGATAGCGTGATGGCGTTGATGCGCGGCGCGGAGGGGGTGTCGCTCCGCGCGGCTGATTCCAGAGAGGCTATCGGCCGCTACTTGGAACGCAATCCCGGTCTGAGTCTGGTCGCCTTAGATGGCAAGCGGCTGGTCGCCTGTGTTTTCTGTGGTCACGACGGGCGCCGTGGTTACCTATACCATGTCGTCGTGGATCCGTCCTATCGTGGAGTTGGCGTCGGCCGCGCAATCGTAAGCCATGCCCTAGATGGGCTGGCCGCCGAGGGGATATATAAAACCCATATCGATGTCTTTGCCGACAACGCGCTGGCTATCNANTTTTGGAAAGCGACTGGTTGGGAGATGCGAGACGATCTTGTTCGAATGTCCTTCATCCACTCCACGGACCGGAACGCCTGAAAACAAGTGAACTCAGGTTAGGGAAGAAATTATGAGTAGTTGTGAATTGCCTGGAAAGAGCCCTTGTATTCAACATAAAATCGTGTATACTGTTTTAAGTTGTCGTCCGGGCCTGAGTGGTGTGGAACTACTCCAGGCCCGAATTTAGTTTTAGAGAGAGAGTTTCAATTGTCCAAGAAGATTTATGTAGGTAATTTGTCGTTCCAGGCTACTGAGGACGAGGTCCGTGATATGTTCGCCGAGTTCGGCGCCATCGAATCGCTGGCCATGATTAATGATCGCGACACAGGCCGTTTCCGCGGCTTCGCTTTTGTCGAGATGGAAGATTCCGCGGCCAACGCGGCCATCAAGGCTTTGAACGGCAAGGAAATCCAGGGCCGTGAGCTGACTGTGAACGAGGCTCGCCCGCGCGAAGACCGCCCGTCGTCTGGCGGTGGTGGTGGTTATGGCAACCGTGGCGGTGGCAATAATCGTCGCAACGATTACAACAATCGCGGCAGCCGCAACAACTGGTAAATTCCTAGCCCGCAAAGGGCTAAAACAAAAGTAATGGTAAATAAACCGCCCTGAGTTACTCAGGGCGGTTTTTTGTTTTGGCGAGCATCCGGCTTGCATCTTTAGGCATTTCTGTCACCCATCGTCCCTTACCTGCAATCTGAGTTGGTCGTAAATGCGACCATTTCAAATAGCATCAGGGAGGATTTAATTGCTCGATGTTGATACTAATGCGGACCTGATATCACGATAAATGGGCCTGCGAGGTTTCGCGCAGCCATTTGTCGCGATTGGCTGCCCGGGCGATCTTGCCGCTCGACGTCTTGAGTAGCCACTTGGGGCCGACGAGATGGACGTAGCTCAGCGTCACCATGCTCTGCCGGGCGACTTCTTGCCGTATNGCCCGGCCAATAGCCCGGCGTTCTTCCTCCTCATTGGTTGTCACCTCGGCCACGGCCGCTACCAGTTCCGTCCCTTCCCGCTCGTCAACAACGCCAAAGACGACCGCTCGCCCCGGCCGTATGCCCGGTATTTGGTTTATGACGGCCTCGATATCGGCCGGATAAATGTTCTTGCCGGCGTTGATGATCAGGTCTTTTCGACGCCCAACGACGAACAGGTCGCCCTTCGACAGATAGCCCATGTCGCCGGTTAAGAACCAGCCATCGACCAACGGCTCTAAATCTGGGCGGTTGTAATAGCCCGATAACAGATAATCTGATCGAATAGCGATCTCTCCAATATGCCTGTCCGCCAACGGCTGCCCGTCGTCACCAATGATGCGNGCCTCGGTGCCGGGTATGGTTGGCCCGCAAGACACGCGAATTTGAGCGCCGGCGGACGCTTCAATCACTGTATTCGCATAGCGATTTGCTTCNAACTGGTATCCGTCAACAACATCCAAACGTGGGGCAAAACCCGGCGCCGTTTGCGTGACCGCGAACGTGTTTTCCGCCATGGCATAGCTTACGGCCAGTTGTTCCGGGCGCGCGCCGTTTTCTTGAAAGCGATCAAGGAACAGTTGGTGGCTGTCGTGGCGCACCGGCTCCGAGCAATTGATAAACATCCGCATCGAGGCCACAGACAGGCCCGCGCTGTCGCGCCGCCTGATGCGGTGGGCGCAGTGGTTGTAGGCGAAGTTGGGCAGCCAGGTGAGCGTGCCCTTGTATTCGTGGATAGCCCTGAAAAGCAGGGCTGGATGACCGACCCAGTCAAAAGGGGACATCAACACCAGCGGAATGCCCTGGATGATCGGCAGCAGGAACCCGGCAATCAACCCCATGTCGTGATAGAGGGGCAGCCAACTCACGATGACGTCTTGCTCTACAAGCCGGATTGCGTCGCTGTAGGCAGCCACGTGATTCAGGACGGCCTCGTGGCTGAGGGCGACCCCTTTTTGTAGGCCGGTCGTGCCGCTGCTGTGCTGCAGGAAAGCGATGTCTGTCTGACTGGGATGNTGTCTTGTNCCGNCNGTCAGGTTCNCCGAATATCGCGCCACATCGCTGGAGCCGAAGACGGNACAGGCGATCCGGTCTCGCAAGTGGGGCGCGAATGAATCGGTAGTTAGCNCGGCCGAAACACCCGACAACTGAACCAGCTCGGCCATATTTCTCATGTACACTTCCGGGTCCAGCTTTTCGGTCAGGGTGGGAAACATCGATGGTATCGCGCCTATCGCCAGCGCACCCCAGAAGGCAAAGATGCTCTCAAGATTTTGGGTGTGGGCGATCACAACGAGATCGCCCGGCCGAACTCCCAGAGTAGCTAATGCGCTGGCGGTCTGGAAAATACGGTCGCGGAAATCACGGCGAGTGACGACTATAGTCTCGATATCCGTGCCGACGAACAGGATGGCCGGGGTATCATCGGCTTTTGCCAGGGTGATGGCGTCCAGAAGATCGATGAATCGGCCGCGAGTGGATTGATTTAGCATATAGCCCCCTTCACGGTGGCTCCGGCCTTCTCTTTCACGTCGCGGAGCAGCCTCTAATAGAGTGGAAATCCACAGGCTTCACAGATTGCGCAAGATTTACAGAGTTGCCTATGCTCAAGTGGGGCACCTTTAAATTTTCGAACCATTAGAGGGGCAAACGGAAAGCTGGCGATCATCCTTGTAAAACACGGGCGACTATCTGATCGAGTGTATTCATCTTGGCAACGGTGAGCTCCGGATCGGGGATGTAGACGTCAAATCGTTGCTCGACGAACACGCCCAACTCGGCCAGAGCAAACGAATCCATAAGGCCGCCGGTAACAATGCCCTCATCGTCCAGCAACGGATACTCGCTATCGCGAATAAGATCCCTGGTGATAAATGACCGCAAGGTCTCGCGTATGACTGATTCATCCATGAGGGATGAGGATAATCGAGTTAGGGCCGGAAGGCAAAGGAGCGAAAATTTGCGATCGACCTTCGAGGGTGTGTTATACTGTCGCCATAGGTTTCTTGGCATTGTGCGGGCTGGTAGGATTTCCTGTGGCATCACGAGAGTTATTGGGGGAACAAACGCATCCTAAGAGGCTTGCCAGGCTTGCTATNCCCGCCTGGTTACGCAATCTGGCGGGAGCTGTCCTGATCGCGGCGGTCTTTTTTGGCACCCTGGGCACGCTATCCACGGCGTTAGACATCGGCCGGCCCTTTGGCCGCTTCATGTCCTATGGGTTCTTTGAGATTCCGGAATCTGATATTTCCCATGAAACGCCCCGCTGGTGGGAACCGATTGCCAACGGCGATCTAGATTATGGCGATTCGATCCATACTATAAACGGCTTGCCCTATACCCCTAATGCGCGCCAAGCATTCGCCCAATCTTACCAACAAGGCGAACCAGCCACCCTTTCTATTCAGCCACTGGGAGAGGAGCAACTTAAAACCGTCGTTCTACCGGTAAAAGAGTTCACGGTCTTAGAATATATTGACATAAAGTTGCCCGAGTTGTTGGTAGGTTTTGTTTTTTGGATGTTGGCGTTGATTGTTTTGAGAGCCAGACCGGATTCAATGACAAACCGTGTCTTCGCGATGGTATCGGCATGTGTAGCCATCCATCGCCTGACGGCCGTTACCTCGATCATCACGGACGAAACCCTGGTGGTGAATCTTCCCAAAATTGGTCATATGTTAGCGGCGGGATTAATTGGGCCTCTTTTGTTTCACCTGGCAATGCTGTTCCCCATTCCGATTGGCCGGACGCCCACCAAGATTCTGATCGTCTTGTATGCGCTTGGTCTATGGAGCGGGATCACGATGACATTATCGCGGCTTCCCATCTGGGGAACGCTGCCGCAATCGACCGCGATTTGGATAGGGAGTTTTGCCTATCAGACAATGCTCTACCTGTTGTTAGGTGGCATTGTCGCTCTATTCCTTCGCCTTGTCTGGTCGTGGGCTAACTGGCGCAAGGTCACTCGCCGAGAGCGACGTGTCGTAAAAATCGTTTTGGTGGGACTCATCGCCTCTTTGCCGCCGGTGCTGGTTGTGCTGGGGCCAATCGTGCCGGTGTTCGGCGAGGCGCGCACTACTTTCTGGCAGGGTCTAGATGTGCGTTACTTCATGCTGGCCATTCCTCTGGCGTTCGCTCTGGCCATCGTCCGGTATCACACGTTCCAGAGCCCATCGCCATTGTTTATGTCAGTCATTGTCCTGTCTCTTAGCGCCATGACCGCGGCCGTGGCCGTCGGTATCTGGCGAATTATCCTGCCCGATTCACTTGACCCGACCGACCGGCCACCGTTCATCATATTTTTTATCTTTATNTTTATCCCCAGTTACTTTTGGAGCCGGCAAGCGGACTGGCGCGGATGGTTTGGGCGCTTCCTGAATCGTACTGACCGCAATTACGACGCCGTGCGTTCCTTTGGTAATCGTGTGATGGGCCGGAACGATATAAAGGCCCTGCCAGATGCAATGGCGAAAGCGTTGGTCGAGGAGCTTGACCTGGAGCGCGCGGCCGTCTGGTTGTGGGATGCCAGGTCGACCTCATACACATTGGCCGCCAGTGCCGGCGGCAAGACCCCCCTGGCTGAACAACAGATCTCCGCCCCGGGACCATTGCCGGAGCGTGTGATGGAGGTTTCCTGGCCCACCACCCCTTTATGGATACAGGAGCCGGCCAGACGCGGCAAATTCGAAGCGCTCGTGCCTTTGTATACTGAGGGGCGGCCCATCGGCCTGTTGGGNCTGGGTCGCCGCTGGGATGAAGAAATTTTCGATGAGCGCGACCTGGCCGTGGCTGAACTGGTGGGCCAACAGGCAACTCTTTTCCTGACGGCCGCGATTCAGGTAGATGAGCTGCGTCGCGTCCCGGCCCGGGTGGCCGAGGCGCAAGAGCGGGAACGCTACCGGCTGGCCAGCGAATTGCATGACACGATCCAGCAGTTCCTCGGCCGCTTGCCGTTTTTTCTGGCCGTCAGCCAGGAACTGATGGAAAACGACCGCGACGGCGCGTCAAAATTACTCGACCGCTGCATGGATGACGTGGAGGATGCCGCCCGGGTTTTGCGGGAGATTCGCGCCAACTTGGCCCCGAACCAGTTGGAGATGAGCCTTATCAAGCCGCTGGACGGGTTAACGAATCACGTTCGTCGCCGGGCGGGTCTGGAAGTAATCCTCGATGTGCCGGATTATCTCGATGAGTCGACAACAGTCAATACCCGCCACGCGCTTTACCGGGTCATCCAGCAAGCGCTCGACAACACGATCGCCCATGCAGACGCAACCGAAGTCAAAGTCACCCTACGGCGAGAGGACGGGCAGGTCTTTTTTTCAGTCATAGATAACGGGCGAGGATCAACGGATGCCGCCGTCCAGGACGCCCGATCGCATGGTAGTTTTGGCCTGCAATCGATGCGCGCCCGCTTGGAAGCTGTCGGCGGTGAGTTCTCGTTTTACTCGGAGGCCGGGCGGGGGACAATTGTCTCCGGCTGGGTTCCAGCGCCAAATCTGAATTAGTCGGCGTTGGGTTTTGTTCTACTGGAACAGGTGCCTATGTCTCGCGGGAAGTCGCTCACACTATTGCAGATGAATGATCTCCATGCATACCTGGAACCACACATGGAGCGGTTCTGGGGGCCGAGCGGTGCGGAATTTCGGCCGGCGGGTGGGCTGGCGCGCATTGCCGGATTGATAAATTCCGTTCGGAGTACCGCGCCAGACGCGGTTCTGGCATTCGATTGCGGCGATACCTTTCATGGCACCCATGCCGCCGTAACCACACGCGGGCAAGCTTTGATTCCGTTGCTGAACCAGTTAAGGCTGGACGGCATGACGGGGCACTGGGACTTTGCCTATGGGCCTGATCGTCTCAGGCAACTGGTCGATCAGTTGAATTACCCGCTGCTGGCAGCCAACTGCTTCATTGAAGAAACCGGGGAGTTGTTCTTTCCGCCATCCAAGTTGTATGAAACCGCTGGTTTGCGTGTCGGCGTCATCGGCCTGGCGGCCGTCATCGTGGGCCACATGCCGGAGCAGTTTCACCATGGCATTCGCCTAACGTTGGGTAAGGATGAACTGTCGGCCCATATCGAGCGTCTGCGCCGCGAGGAAAAGGCCGATCTGACCGTCGTCATCTCCCATCTCGGTTTTCCGCAAGANCTGAAACTGGCTGAACAGGTGCNTGGCATNGACGTCTTGCTGAGCGCGCATACCCACAATCGACTGGACGCGCCGGCCCTCGTGGGCCGAACGATCGTTATTCAATCGGGTTCCCACGGTTCATTCATCGGCCGTCTCTCGCTAGAAGTAACTGACGGCCGCGTAACCAACTTTGACCACCAGCTAATTCTGATTGACGGCCGCATCGCGGCTGACCCACTCGTTCATGAGGACGTTCAGCGAATCCTNGCNCCTCACCGCGATGAGTTGTCGCAAATTGTGGGCCATACCGCAACCGCCTTGCATCGGGATAACGTGCTGGAATCAACGACGGACNACCTGCTGTTGGAAAGCCTGGTCGCGACGACCGGNGCGCCGTTGGCCTTTTCCAATGGCTGGCGGTATGGCGCGCCTGTTCCCCCGGGTCCAATAACGCTCAACGATCTCTGGAACATCATCCCGGTGAACCCGCCCGTCTCGATGGTAGAGCTTTCCGGGGCGGAGCTGTGGAGCATGCTGGAAGAGAATCTGGAGGCGGTTTTTGCGCGCGACCCGTATGATCAGAAAGGGGGATATGTCAAGCGGTCATTGGGCCTGCGGGCCTATATAAAGCTCGAAAACCCATACGGCCACCGCTTGCAGGAGTTGTTCATCGGCGATGAACCAGTGAAGCTGGACAAGGCCTACACGGCCGCCTTTGTGACGGCCCAAGGCNTTCCGGAGAAGTATGGCCAATCGCGACGAAACCTAGAGTTCGATGCCATCACCGCGTTAAAGGAATACCTCGCGCCCTCGCGCGATGGCAGGGAGCCGTTGGTAATTCGCCGCCGGGATACTTTCGTGGTGGTTTGAGTGTAACGAAGCTTTATCGCCCCTTTGTCTCTAGTTCGGAGAGTAGCCGGCGCGTGGCGGCCGCGATTTCAGCAACTGCTGCTTCGAAGGCCGGCTGGTTGACNCGCGAGGGCTTCTGATAGCCGCTGACCTTGCGCACGAATTGCAGCGCCGCCAGGGTGATTTCTTCATCTGTCGGGGGATTGTCGGGTACGCGAAGTTTCTTAATATTGCGACACATGGCCGAATTATAGCCCGTAATGGCAGTCTGGTATACGAGCCACCAATCAGGCAAAAGAAATCAACACACAACCTGATTCTCATTGATCCGGCGCATCTAATACAACCTGCGCCAGGAGATCGGCGAAAAGCCTCGTTCCCTCAGGCGTCAGATGCACCGGCGTGTCCGTAAATTCATCGGGAGGGATGGCATCCCATAGGTCGAGGTATGTCCACCCTTCGACTCTGGCCGTGCTTTCCAGCGTTGACCGGTACGCGTCAAAGGCCCAGCGGGGATAGAACGAGTTGTAGCGTCTGTCGCTGTTCAACCCCTGACTGATGAAGATGGGTTCATTCACGATGATCACCGGTGTGTCCCCCGCTCGCCTGATACCCGCCGCCAGAACGTCTATTGAAAGGTCGTTATTTGTCAGCGGCCGCTGCTCGGGAATGTCGAGCCAGCTCTCGTTGGCCTCGAGGTCCGACTTGCGCAAGGGAATATCTTCGGGGATGTCCTGATCCCGGCCGGTGGCGGCCCAGGCCAGCCCCCAGGCCTGCAAACGGAGCAGATCCGCCAGGTCTCGCCGTCGTCCGAAGATGCTTTCATCTAAAAACGTCCTATCGACGAATCGCGGATCATCCCTATCGAGATTCAGGTCATACTGACCGATCAATGTTTGCACCCGGTCAGCGTTCTCTTGCAACAGCGGGTGATCCAGTTGCCGCCCGCGGGCGAAGGACTGCAACGTTACTGGCCAGAGAATGAGGTCAGCCTCCGATTTGGTGAGGGCCTCATCCAGAATAGCCAGGTCCTTTGTCAGCGACATGACCGGATAGCCTAGATTGTAAACCTCGACCCGGCGGCCGTCTTCTGTCCTCAAGTCCATCGCGTTTAACTGTCCGGCGANCGTATCGTCGTTGTCCAGGAACCAGCCCCACGTGCCGGAATCGCCGAGCAGCAGCACCCGAAACTCATCTATCTCTTTCGGTTTATCCCATTCATGAGCGGCTATCATGGCCGGTATACTGTTGAGGGTCAGGTTATAGTCTCTCTGAGGCACTTCACCATACGGCAAGCGCTGGCGTCCNGGGATGAGGCTGTTGTAGAGGGAAAGCCCGCCCAGTGCCTCCATCGGCCGGCAGGCTGCAAACGCGACATTCAGAGCCACAAAGAGCAGGATGGCCTTGACAAGGATGCGCCCCATCGTTTGCCATTCGTTTTTTGGTGAAACNGGTATGGTNGGTTGTGTGTCGGACNGTTGATCAGTCATNGGCGCAGGATGTTATGCGTATTTTCGTTTGAGGAGAACGGGGGAAGACATATCTTTGGTCTATAGGCTCGTTATATAANNGCCCGTACACTATCACCCAGTAATGACAAAATTCAAACATGGCGTAATTTTACCCATGGGAATAAACTACGTTAACCTCTATACAGAGTATGAACCCAGACAGGTTCCAACCGGCTTATGGTTATTGTTGACGCTCTGCATGGCACTACTCATTTGATTCATCCAGTTCGGGAACCAGTCAGACGTTTGCACACGAATCACGCCGTTAGTACGGTAGAAGAATGATACCTCAATGAGGAGGAAGGAAGTCATGAGGCAAGAATCAAGTAAAAAAGCTATGCCGGTTTTGTCAGCCGCAACGGCCGGCGCCGCCGAGGAACAGGGTGCCCCGACGATTTACATGGCATCATCCGGCAATCAGCCGCCCAAGCGAACGATTCGGGGGCAGCGCCGCCGCCCCGGCAGCGACCGCCCGAGCAGCGGGCGAGCCGACGCGCCGACGCGCGACGACCGGCCGTCGGGTTCGTCTGGCGGCGGGTTGCCACCTGTCAGCAGCGGTGGCGGAGGTGGCTATATGCCCCCCTCCGGNGGAGGGATGAGCGGAATTCCTGGCGGCATGCGCGGCGCGGCCGGTGGCGGTGGNATCTTGCTGGCCCTGTGCGCGCTCATTGCTTATATGATGTTTGGCGGCGGGGGAGATGGNCAGGATCCGTTCAATACCGGCGGCGNCGTCGGGCCCTCNCAAAACCAGGAGGAGTTCGACCTGAACAGTGGCCTNGAGAGCCCAACGCGCCCCCCATCNCANGGGCTGCCGACNATTAACGCCCCGGCTACCAGAGANGCNGCGTTCTCCGGCGGTAATTCCACCATCACTGGCGCTTCAGGCGCGGCGGCCAGCTCGTTGCCTGCGGCGTCGACCAGCAGCGTCACGCCCGGCCAAACCTGGACAATCATGCTCTACCAGGACGCCGACGATAAGGTGCTGGAACAGGACATCTTNATCGACTTTAACGAAGCCGAGCGAGTTGGTTCATCTGATCGTGTCAATATCGTTGCCCAAATGGATCGGTACGNTGGTGGTTTCCGGGGCGATGGCGACTGGAGCGANACCCGTCGTTTCCATTTGCAACGCGACGACAATTTGGATGCNATCCGGTCGCCGTTTGAATCGATTGGTGAGGTCGACATGTCCAACCCACAGGTGCTATACGATTTTGTCACCTGGGGCATCCAAAATTATCCCGCCGACAAGTATGTTCTGATCATGTCCGATCACGGGATGGGCTGGCCCGGCGGCTGGACCGATCCGGAACCTAACACAGGCGTCCGGTCGAATATTCCCATTGCGCGAGCCATCGGCGACGCGATGTACCTCCAAGATATCGATGCCGCTCTGCAAGCTGTGCGCGAGCAGACCGGCATTGAAGCGTTCGAGCTGGTTGGCATGGACGCCTGCCTAATGGGTCATATGGAGGTTTTCGCCGCTCTCGCTCCCCATGCTCGCTTCGCGGTTGCTTCGCAGGAAGTTGAACCGGCTGTCGGTTGGGCNTATACCTCGTTCCTGACAGACCTGGTCAACAACCCCGACGTCACCGGCCGGGAACTGGGGCAGGCGATCGTCGACAGCTACATCGTTGAAGACCAGAGAGTCATCGACGCGAACGCCCGCGCCCAATTCGTGGGCCGGGGTGGCATCTCTGCTCAACAGTTGGCCGCCCAACTGGAGCAGGGGGTAACACTGGCTGCGGTCGATCTATCCCAAATGCCAGCCGCCATCGAAGGATTGAACCGGTTCTCGCTCATGCTGCANAACGTGGATCAGCGCACGGTCGCCAAGGCGCGCAACTACTCCCAGTCCTTTACCAGTATATTCGGCCAGAATGTGCCGGCCTCGTACATCGACCTGGCTCACTTTTCAGCCTTGCTCGTCCGCGANACAGGGGACGCCAATCTGCGCGCGGCCGTCGAGGACATGTTCGGTACTTTCCAGAACCTCGTCGTCGCGGAAAAGAGCGGAACCAAGAAACCAGCGGCCACAGGGCTATCGATTTACTTCCCCAACTCGCAGCTCTATGGCTCGGCCGCGGCCGGCCCAGCCTCCTATGTGCCCGTCGCCGAGCGTTTCTCCGGGGTTTCCTTGTGGGATGACTTCCTGAACTTCCACTACACGGGCCGGACCTTCCAGGACACGGCCGGCTCGCTGGCCGTACCCGATCGCAGCGCCGTCATCGACGCGCCAGGAGCCGGCGCGATCTCGGTCTCCCCTCTGGTTGTCGATAAGACCAGCGTCGCTCCGGGCGACGCTATCCTGATGAGCGCCGACGTCGATGGCGAGAACCTGGGCTACATCTACCTCTTCGCCGGATACTATGATCGCGTGGCGAACTCCATCAACGTAATCGACATGGATTTCATCGACAGTGGCGATACTCAGGAACTGAATGGAATCTACTATCCGGATTGGGGCGAGGGCGCGTTCACGCTGGAATTCGAGTGGGAACCGATCGTCTTCGCCATCAACGACGGCGCAAATCGCGTGGTGGCCTTGCTGGAACCGCAGGTGTATGGCGCTNCCCCGGAGCAGGCTGTCTACGCCGTTGATGGCATCTATACCTACCAGGACGGCACGCAGCGGCAGGCTCGGGCGCTGTTCAGCAACGAGTCGCTGCTCCAGGTGGTTGGTTTCTTGAACTCCGGCCAGGCCGAGGGCACAGACCTTACCCCGGCGCCCCGCGAAATCCTGCCCGAAGTAGGCGATCAGTTCACGGTCCTGGAGCGCTGGTATGATCTGGATGAGAACGGACAGATGGTGAATGTGGGCTATGAAGAGGGTGGCACGCTCACCTTCGGCGATACGGTGTGGACATACGACGTGCTCGACGCTCCGGCCGGCGAATACGCCATCGGCTACATCGTCGAGGACCTGGATGGCAACCGGGTCGAAACCTATACGGATGTCACCGTCGAATAGACGTGACGTTGGTTAAGGAAGAAAGGGCGGCCGGCAACAAGATCGACCGCCCTTTTTTATTTCGAATCAAGTAAGTGTTGGTCTTTTGTCCCCCATATTTGGGTCGAATGTGCTATAATCACCATATCCGGCATATCTGGCGCAACTAAAGCCCCGGACTGCCGTATAGATTATTGAGAGCCACCGACGGCTTTCGAATGACCTTATGCACTGGAAATGAAGCGTATCTCCGGCAGCGGATTGTGCCGGACCGGGAGATAATTTGTTTATGGAAAACCTAATTGGAATTTTGCCGGAAATATTCATCGTTGTCGGCTTGTTGATGGTGTTGGCGGAGCTTATCCTCGGCATCCAAACGGGATTTGACCTGCTGCTCATCGGCTCAATCATGGTGATATCCGGGTTTGTGGGTATCCTTACCGGCAGTGAATTGTTGATGCTGATGCTGGCGATCGGCCTGAGCGTGGTCTACATCGCCATCGGCCGCAAGAAAATTCGCCAAAAGATCACGACCGTCACTAAGAAGACCAACATCGACAGGCTTGTTGGCGCCTACGGTATCGTCGTGAAGGATATCAATCCGGATTCAGCCGGCATCATCCGTGTCGATGACGAACAGTGGCGCGCCGCCGCGGAAGAGGTTCTTTATACCGGGGACCCAGTCGTCATCGAGGCAATTGAAGGCGTCACGGTGATCGTGCGCAAGTTGACCAAATAACAGGAGAAACATGTTTCTATACATCATATTGGCCCTGATTTTCATAATCGCTGTCGTCGCGCTGGCTTTCAGCGTGCGCGTTATCAAGCAGTACGAAAAGGGACTCGTCATCCGCCTGGGACGGTATGACCACACGGCCGACGCCGGTCTGGTGTTCCTAATCCCCTTTATCGACAGCCTGATTCGCGTCGATATGCGCGAGCAAGTCATTAACGTCATGCCCCAGCAGGTCATCACCGCCGATAACGTNGTGGTCACGGTTGACGCGGTGATCTACTACAAGGTGGTCGACCCGGTCAAGGCGGAGTTCGAAATCCAGAACTTCAACTTTGCCGCGACAACGCTGGCGCAGACTAACCTGCGTAACCTCATTGGCGACAAGCAGCTGGATGAGACGCTGACGGCGCGTGATGTGATCAACACGTCGCTGCGCGAGGTACTAGACGAAGCCACCAATCCCTGGGGTGTCAAGGTGACAAAGGTCGAATTGCAGAAGATCGACCCGCCGCAGGACATCACTAACGCGATGAGCAAGCAGATGAAGGCCGAGCGCGAGAAGCGCGCNAACATTCTAGAGGCGCAAGGTTTGCGCGAATCCGCCATCTTGAAGGCTGAGGGTGAGGCGCAGGCGCGGCTGTTGCGNGCCGATGCCGAGGCCAAATCCATCGAGATGGTCGCGCAAGCGGCCGAGAAGAACTTCACCGACCGAGCCAAGGACTTGCGTCGTCTGGATGTAGTGGAAAAGGTGCTTGCCGGTANCAGCACCAAGTTCATTATTCCGTCTGGCTCTGACATCGTCAATGTTCTCGGCCTGGACTCCCAGGATGGGGGTAATTCCCAGATTTTACCCGTGAGGCGGCGCAGTTCTTCCGCTTCCTCTGAAACATCCGAGTAACTCGCTAGAAGTTCGGCTCACAAAAATGAACGCCCCAAGGCGGCAATGGCCTTGGGGCGTTTTATATCAGGCGGTCAAATCTTACGCTCAGCCGGGCAAGCAAGAAACCTCAATGACTAGGCCACACCGCGAATGCTGTTCCCACGTCATCCGCAAGCCGGCGAACTTTAGCGCAGTCTCTGTCTGGTCCTGAATCCAGTAGTATTCGTCAGCCCATGCCTCGCCGCTGTCACGGCGCATGGCCTCTCGGGTTTCGACATTCACAAAGCCGATATCCCCGATAATGATGTTGCCGCCGGGCGCTAGGTAGTGCTCACTCAGACGTTGGAGCAATTTCACCTTTTCGGCTAGGGGGAACTCATGAAAGGTGTACGTCGAGACAACATGCGCATAGGGGCGGACAAAGCCGGATGGGTAATCGGCCAGCAGGTCGGCTTGGCCGAAATGAGCCTGCGGCGCTTTTTGACGCGCGATGGCCAGCATCTCCGCTGAAAAATCTACCGCCCAGACGGCCGCGCCAGCGTCGAGCAGCTTCCTGGTCAAGGTGCCGGTGCCGGCTCCCAGTTCCAGGATTTCCTGTCCAGCCTCGATTCTCGCCAGCGAGACGACNCGGTCCAGGATACGCCGATAGCCGGCGAAGGGGAACCCGTCTTCGTCTTGGACATCGTGATCGTAGGTAGGAGCCCATTTATCAAACTGATTCTCGAGGTTTTGCTCTGCCATAGCAATCTCCCTTTAGAACGAGAAAAGTTTGTCAAAGGTCTGGATAGCTGCCGCAGGCGTAGGCGTTAGAAACCATACCCAGCCGAGCATTACATAGACAAGCGTGAAGACCCAGCCCACCATTGCCCAACCGCGCCGCGGCCACTTTTTGCCCTGAAGCGATCGATACCATTTTCTCGTGCGGTCGCTCCATTGTTTGTGGGCAAATAGGGCCACGGCGTGCCAGACGCCCCAGATCAAAAAATTCCAGGTGATGCCATGCCACAGACCGATAACGGTCATCGTTGCCAGGTGGCTGGCCAGTACGATCATCGTCGGNGAGAGCAGCGAAGGTTGGCCGGGCTGCCGCCGGCGCAACAATCCCCGGGACAATGGCGTGAAGATATAGAATCTGGCCCAATTGCTAAGGGTGATGTGCCAGCTCTGCCAGAAGGCNGTGATATTTGTCCGCCAATAAGGCCGGTTGAAGTTCTCCGGCAGTTTGATGCCTAACAGCATGCCCAGCCCGATAGCGATATCGGTGTAACCGCCGAAATCGAAGTAGAGCCGCAACCCATAGCCGAAGAGCAACGCCCATAGAGCAGCAGTGCTATGGGCTTCGGCGGCCAGGGCCGGCGTTAAGGACATCCCCTGGGCCAGCAAATCGGCAATCACGAANTTCTTGAATAAACCCTCGGCGATACGCCACAAGCCCGCTCCCCACCGCGCCGGTTCGAATCCCCGCAACANGGGCAAGGCTTGAAATTCCGGCGTGAACCGTTCGGCCCGGTCAATGGGTCCGGCAACGATGGCCGGTGCGAAGAGAATGTAACTGAGATAAGCCCGCAGAGAGAGATCGGGCAAGATGCCAGTCTGGCGATCGCGCAGGGTGTGGATGATCCGGAAAGCAACGTAGGAAAAACCGANCCAGGCCAGATCNGTCGNCGCCGCCAGAGTCACGTCTTGCCCCGTCAGGCCGCGCCACCAGCCGGCGANGGCCGACGAGGCCGGGGGCCATTTGACCAATATGAACAAGCCAACCATCGCGACGATGGCGCCGTTCAGAACGGCCTTCTGTGGAAGCCGCCGCAGGATGAGCGCCGCCGCCGTGAACACAAGTCCTACCTCTATGGCTGTGACACCGACAAATAGCGGCGAAGGAGGACGCGAGGCGGTNAGCCGAAAATCAGCGCCAACGTAGCGGAACAAGGATAAGGCAAGGATCGCCGTCAGAACGACGAGCAGTGTGAACCAGTCATCGCGGACGTAGACCCGTGGAACCGGAATATCATCCTCATTCGCTGGGCTGTCGCTTTGCTCCGTGACCGGGACAGGCGCGGGGGTCATAAACGCGCGGCGCGGCGGGCGAGAAAGCCACCAGCCGGCTACGGCCAGGGCGATGCTCGCGCTGGGCAGCAGAAAGTCGGCATAGCGCGGCGCAAGGGGTGGCTGGAGCCAGAATAGAGCGATGATGCTGCCGAGAAGCACAGCCCACGGCCGCCAGCGCGCNGGGACGACGGCCGCATAGAGGACGGCCGCCAGCCCCAAAACGAGAATCGCCGTTAAATCCAGGGTCACTCGACTAACTCTTCGGTTACTGTCTGCCTGATGGCATCCAGCATCATCAGCCCGCTCAGATCGCTCAGCGGATAACCAAACGAGAGCGTAGCCGGATCAGTGTAGTCATTCACGGCGTACATGGTGAGATGCACGCTGTCGCCGCTCAGACCGCGGTCGGGAAGCGTGCTGGCAACAATATCAAAGTCCCAGATGGGAACATTGTATTCCTGGGCCAGGGCTCGCATGGTCTGATTGTGCCGATCGTCTCCTTCGAACCGGTCGGATTTTGTGACCAGGACGGGTATGACCCCTTTAGAGACGCTGTATTCTATCGCGAAGCGGATGGCGCGTTCATAGGCATCTCCGGTGGCCGTGTCGTTCGTACCTAACCGGATGAGCAAAACGCTTGGGTTGTGCAGCCTGAACTCACACTCAACCATGTGCTCTTCCGGCTCGCACTTCTCCGGGTCGGCTACGCCTGGCCTAAACGCGATCCAGGCATGCAAGCCAATTCTCAAGGCTACGCCGAACCGTTCAAAGGAACCATCATAGAAGTCGATCGTTTCCTGCAAATCCTCATAGATACCCAGGTTGTACCGTTTCTGGTCGAACCGGGCGAGGTAATGGCTGGTCAGCGATATGCTGTCCCCTACTTTCGAGAACGCGTTTGGGTTTCGCCCCAAATCCTGACCCTTTTCGAAAATGTGGCGCACGTTCGCCCGGGTTTCGGGCGGCATTATGATGAAGTGCTCCACCGGCACGCCATTGACAAACCCGNTCGGGTCGGGCGTTGGCGAGCGGGTCGGTCGTGGGGTACGTGTTACCGTGGGCGCGGGGATAAGGGTTGGAGCGGGCGTCGAGCTAGGCTGGGTTGTCGGCTCCTCCGTCGGTTGAAGTGTGGACGTTGAATAGAGCATGGGGGTCTGTGTGGCGATTGGCCGCGGCGGCTCGACCGTCGTCTGAGAGGCAGGCGCGGGCGCGGCCGAACCCACTCGNCCGCAACCGGCCGCCAGNATTGACAGACACAGCANGATAAGTCCNATCACGCGTCGCGGAGAAAGNAGNGGGGTNNCCATATCACATTTNTCTTGCCNTATCATCGGNGNTGTCGCCTCGTNTTAATNT
>JAACJX010000527.1:29455-33265 GCA_014237545.1 Ardenticatenia bacterium
TCAGNNAGAATCNNNACGATGGCATCCAGGACCACCAGCGTCGAGAGGTCGCTCATNGGATAACCGCGGTTGAAGGTCTCGGGGTCNGTATAGTCGTTGCGCGAGTACATGGTGAGATGGGCCTGATCGTCCGTCAGCCCGCGATTCGGCAGNGTNTCGGCNAGGCGGTCGAAATCCCACAGCGGAANGCGATATTCGGCCGCNAGCCTNCGCGTNGTCTCGTTGATNCTGTCATCNCCCTCAAAGCGGTCGGCCTTGGTGCCNAGGACNGGGATNACGCCNTTATTGACNGCGAACTCAATTATTTGGCTCATGTACCGNCCATATAAGTCCGCGTCTCCGTCGTTAGTGCCCAGGCGAATGAGCAGGATAGCCGGATTGTGGAGGTTNATCTCGCATTCGAGCAGATGGACGCCCGGCGGGCAATAGTTGGGATTAGCCCACATGGGATCGAATGTACCGATAGTCGTCAGGGACACGCGCGCGCCGGCCCCATACCGTTGCCATGACTCGCTGAAGTAATCGATAGTCGGTTGAAGGAAGCTGTAACGGCCTAATGTGACCGGGCCGTTGTCAAAGCGCGTCAGGTTCGATTCCACCAGCACGGCGCTATCGCCCAACTTGGAGAACGCCCGCGAATTCCGGCCCAGGTCCTCACCGCGTCGGGCGATCTCGCGAATGTGCTCGGCAACGNCCGGAGGGATAACGGCAATTTCCTCGAAAGGGACGCCGTTGATCTGTCGCGCCGGGTCGGGTGTAGGNGTGTTAGGGATGGAAGGCGNTGGCGNCGGCGNGNCAGTGGGGAGTGGCGTTAGCGTGGCCGTCGGATAGGAAGTCGATGTAGGCAAAGTGGGGGCGGGGCTGGGCGCAGGTGGCGTCGAAGTGGCGACAAATTCCCGCAGCGGCGCTAGATCGGCCGTTTCGGCAATAGTTGGCAGTGTGTGTATGGCCGCGTCTGGTTCGCCGTCACAGGCCGCCAGGAGCAGCCCCACGCCCGACAACGCCAGCAATGCCCCTAAAACCCTTGATAAATCCATTGGGGCGCGCTGTCGGTGGCGACAATCAAGAGCAGGATAGCCAGCAAGCAAACGAACACGGCCAGTATGTTTTCGCGGGTGAAGATTCGATTGCGCATGGGTGTTCTGTTACTGGCGTATGAGGTGACAGGTCGAATGGCTATGTTCCGCTATTACTGAGTCTCGCCGCACCACTTCCATTCCCCGTCTTCCGAAACGGCGCGGTATGCTCCCAGGGGAAATTTAGTTTCCTCGGTGCCATACAGAGCCACGATTTCGCCNGCGCACCGGACGGCCGTTTCATCTTCGGCCGCGGGATCATCACTCGCGCAGCTCATGTTATCGATCATGGCATTACTCACNCTCTCGAATGTGCGCAGTTCTCGCTCCAGATCCGCNTCCATGGTTGAGCACAATCCGGCACGAATCCCCTCACCATCGCCTCGCACCTTGGCCGAGAGATACTCTTCTACCGCCCGCGCGGCCGGATCGCCGGTTNTTCCACCACCTGACTCAGCGCTGCCACAAGCGGCCACGCCGAGAAGCAATGCCAGGAGGCCAAAAATCACGAGTCGTTTCATATTCATAGACAGACACTCCTGNGGNGATTATATTGGAATTNCCCTCTACGAGGGTAACTGCCGTNGCTGTTTGCCGCTAATTCGCACCTTCGATGATCCGCCGCACCTGGTNNAACGCGATCAAAGCGGTCAGATCTTGCATCGGGTGGCCNCGCTGGAATGTCTCGGGCACTGTATAGTCGTGGGGGAGGTCGTCNATGACAAGATGCACGTTGTCCGTATCCAGNCCTCGGCCAGGCAAGGTTTCAGCGAGTAGGTCGAAATCCCACAGCGGCACGTTGTATTCCATCGCCAGTTCGCGCAGGATTTCGTTATTCTCGTTGCTCCCCTCAAACCGATCCGCTTTCGTGCCGATGATCGGGATCACGCCGTNCTCTGATGCGTACTCGATCACTTCTTTCACATTAAACCTGAAGCCGCTCGGCGAGCCGGCATCGTTGCTGCCGAGCCTCACGAAGAGAACNGAGGGGTTTTGCAAGCGCAATTCACAGGCCAGCAAATGCTCCCCGGGTTCGCACCACTTCTCGTCGGCCCACATGGGATCGAAGACGGTCCAAGAGTGCAGGCCGAAATGCGCGCCCACCCCATGTCGCTCGAATGAACCTTGCCAGCGGTCAATCGTCGGCTGCAAATAGGCAAAGTCCCCCAGCGAGTACGTTCCCTCGTCGAATGGTCCCATGAAGTGTGGATTGAGGATCGTGCTGTCGCCCAGCTTGGAGAATGCGTTCGGATCGCGCCCCATTTCCTGCCCGCGGGCATAGATGGCGGCGACATTGGCCGCCGTTTCCGGGGGCATGGGCAGGAGTGTGGCCAGCGGGATGCCGTTGATCTCCTGCGGCCCAAGGGGTGTGGGTGATGGTTCCGGCGTGGGCGTCGCCGTCTGTGTCACGGTTGCGGCCGGTCGCGGCGTGTCCTTGGCAGGCACGGCGTCATTGGTCACTATGGGCATCGCCGCCACGGCCGTCATCGTCGCGCCGGATGGTGTGGGGCCGGCGTTTTGTTCNACAACCGGCGCGGGCCGCGTCGCGGGCGAACTGNCGGGCGTGGGCGCCAGGTTGTCACTGGCCGCCGGAGCGCAAGCAGCGAGCAAGATAAATAACAGGATAAATACTCGTTTCATAGGGGAGGTATGGTCGCAGATGGGAAGNTGTTAGGATAGCCGGGATTGATTTTCTTATGGCCCGCTTACTTCTCGCCACAGTGCGTCCAGCATCATTAGGGCAGTGAGATTGTGCATGGCGTGGCCGCGAGTGAAAGCGGTTGGATCGCGATAGTCGTGGGCATAATAAGTCAACATATGAGCCCCGTCGACGTCCAGGCCGCGGGCCGGCAGTGTATCGGCAATGCGGTCGTTATCCCACAGGGGGATACGATAATCGGCGGCGATACGACGCAGGATNTCGTTATTCGTGTTNTCGCCCTCATGCCGATCGCCCTTGGTGCCGATCACAGGGATGACGCCGGCCGCCAACGCCGTATCGACGATTTGCCTGATGTTACCTTCGAATGATTCGGCAACGCCGACGTCATTTGTGCCCAGACGGATGAGCAGGATAGANGGGTTGTGGAGCCGAAGCTCGCATTGCACGGGTGATTCATTCGGCAGGCACAGCGCAGGGTCAGCCCACATCGGATCGTTGGCCGACCAGGAGTGAAGACCAATTTGAACGGCCATGCTGTCCCGGTTGTGAGAGCCGCGAAACTGCGCGACGGCCGGCTCGAGGTAGGCAAACGCACCCAGGTTATAGGGGCTTTCGTCAAATCTGGCCATGAAGTGAGGGTTCTCCGTCGTGCTGTCGCCGACTTTACTATATGCGGCCGGGTTGCGCCCCATTGATTGGCCCAGGGCGAAAATCTGACGGGCGTGGCTGATAACCTCGGGCGACAGGACGATGAAGGTCTCCCACGGAATACCGTTGATGGGCGTGCGCGCGGGTTTCTCCAGGGCCGGCAATGGCGTGGGGTTGATTGTGGGCGTGTTTTGCATGGTCGGCCAGGGTGGAATCGTGGGGAGTGGTTTGCCCTTAGCCACGCGAATAAACCGGCCGCCAACGCCCGTATTCGACATTTGGGCGTTAATTCCAATAGCTGAAATTGACGCTGGTTCCTCCATATCGACCGCCACACCGGTTAGCTGCGACAATTGCGTGACTGAAAACCAGAGGGTCGCCGCGGTCAATCCAATAAACAGGAGGATATAGGCAATAACTGCA
>JAACJX010000526.1 GCA_014237545.1 Ardenticatenia bacterium
AGTTTCGAAGGGTGGCAGCTCGTAGAGCCGCTCGGTGCGCGTGACGGCCAGCGGGCCGAGGTCACTCGAGAAGGTGGGCTGTCCCCTGGCGTCGAGCAGTTCCAGCCGGTAGGTGTAGTCGCCGGGCGGCAGGTCGTCGGGCACGCGGAACACCTGCCGGTCGATGACAAAGGCCGGGGCCGGCCACTGGTGGAACGGGTAGGTGTTGTAGGCCGGCTGGCCGCGGCCTAGCTCGCGGGCCGTGCCGGTCTCATCGACCAGCGACAGGCGCAGTTGCCGGAAGGAAAGCGGGGTGGTACTTGACCACCAGAAGGCCATCGGCAGCGGCTCGCCCGTCTCGGCGGCGCGGGGGATAGGCTCGTAACCCAGGAAGCGCAGCCCGTCGGCCGCCGGCTCGTCCACGGCGAACGGCGGCCGCGGCATCGGGTCGGGCGGCGAGCCGTGGAGAATGGTCACGTCGTCGCTGGTCAGCGTGTCGCCGGCAAACGCGCCGGCGGCATCGACGCGGGGCAGGCGGTCGCCGGTGGCCGGATCGAAGCGGCCGAGACGCAGCTGGTAGAGGCCATCCTCGCCCGGCGGCATGCCCGGCGGCACGGGGATGTCGATGCGCTCCAGGATCACCTCGCCCGGCTGCCACTGTTCGGCCGGGTAGCCGTCTTGATCTAGCTGGCTCCAGCGGTGGCCATTCAGGTCCTCCAGATGGGCGAAGGTCGAATAAGCCGCCCCGGGCGGCGGGGGGGCGGTGACAGTCCATTGGAGCGTGAACGGCANGGTNTCGCCGGCGGCGGCCGGANCCGTGGTGACGCAATCCAGCGTGATCAGGCCGCCGAAATTGCGGGCGAGNGACTCATCGCAATCGCTATCGCTGTCGCAATCCGTCGTCGATAGAGATGGCGATTGCGGAGAGGGCTGGCCCATAGGCGGGCAGACACGCAGGTCTGCTCCTGCGGCGTTGCGGCGATAGACGCGGAACAACTCGACGCCATTCTCGGCGGTGACGATCTCCGGCGGGCCTTCGGCCTCGAGGTAGGGCAGCGCCCACTCCGGCGCGGGGCTGTTGGCCGGATAGAGGTAGAGGGCNGGGCCGGATGCCGGGAAGACGAGGGCGTGGCTGCCCGGCAGCCACTTGACCCGGTCNTAATTGGCGCTGAGGAAGGCCATCGTCGGGTGGCGATAGTGAACCGAGGCGACGTAGACCGTGGGTTGTTCGCCCGGCGGGATGGCGACCAGGGTTTCGTCGAGCCACCCGGCGGCGGCGGTGAGGTCGCCGTCGTTGACCAGCAGCAGGTCGGGTTGGGTCGCCCACTGGCGGAAGTAGCGGTGCTGGGTGATGACCGCGCCGGCGAGCAGGACGAAAAGCAGGATGACGGACACGGCACGGGTCAGGGGCGGCCGGCCGAAGCGGCGCTCCACGTCGCGCAGCAGGGCGATCAGGCCGACGGGCGGCAGGAAGAAGATGAACGGGATGAGCCCCAGGGCGCGCAGGTTACTGGGGACGATCTCGCTGACGGCCAGAGCCGTGGGCAGGATCATGACCAGCGGGGCCAGCAGGAGCAGTAGCACGGCGGCCCGCTGCCAGTCGTAGGGGAAGCGGCGATAGCGCAGCAGGCAGAACAGCCAGCCGACGAGCAGNAGCCCGCCAGTNACGAAGTCGAACAGCGGCCGGCCGGGCAGGTTGAAGCGCAGNTAAGGGTCGCCGCGCANGAAGAACATGGCGAANGAGCGCAGCAGGCTGTCGGTCAGGGTCAGNCTCTCGGTCCCGGGAGCAACCTGGCCAATGCGAACCCAGAAGGCGTCGGGGTTGAAGTAGAAGTAGGCCAGCAGCGGCAGCGCGGTCAGGAAGGCGACGAGGGCGACNAAGGCCAATTGGCGGACNCGGACGCGTCGCGTGTCGGGATCGAGCAGCAGCGGCAGCAGGGCGAAGGCCAGCAGCACGGGGAAAAGTCGCGCGGCCAGATAGGTGTAGGCGCTGAGGCCGATGAGCAGGCNGGCCAGCCACAGCCACGGCCAGCGGCCGCCGCGCAGCCCGCGAAAGAGCGCGGCCACGGCCAGCGCCTGGAGCAGCGGCTGGCTGATGACGCGGAAGCCGAGGCGGCTGAAGAGCAGGTGCCAAAAACTGACGGCCAGCAGGGCGGCGGCCAGGAGAGCGATGCGCCGGTCGGCCAGCATCTCGCGGCCGAGCCAGTAGGTGGCGGCGATGGTCAGCAGGCCAATGAAGGCCGATGTCAGGCGCAGGGCGAAGAGAGTGTTGCCCAAGACGCGGGCCAGGCCGCCGGCCAGGTAGAGGTAGAGCGGCTCGCGGCCGGTGAAAGCGGGGATGAAGACCGGCCGGTCGCCGCGCAGGCCGATGTCGCCGGCGTTGAGGCCGTAGGCGGCCTCGTCATAGTGGACGCCGGGCGGGACGGCCGTCAAATCGGGCAGGCGCAGGGCGGCAGCCAGCAGCAGGGCCAGAACCATGAAGGCCAGCGCGTGATAGCGCGTGAGGCGGGTCATATGGGGGATTGTAGCGCGGATGAGGAGAGGGGGCAGGTGGCAAGTGGCATCCACTAGCGCTGCCCTGCTCCCTTTCGCCTCCGCTCCCCTTCCCATTTCCCCCACCGCCATGAGCGACGTATAATCCCCTTCACCATGCTCGCCAACTCCGGCCAACAACGCATCGCCATCATCGACCTGGGCTCCAACACAGCCCGGCTGGTGGTCATGTCGGCCGTGCCCGGCCACGCCTATCACCTGGACGACGAGATCCGCGAGGTTGTGCGCCTGCGCCAGGGCATGACCGCCGCCGGACTGAGCGACGACGCGATGGTCCGCGCCCACGTGNCNCTGCGTCTGTTCAAGCGCTTCTGCGACAGCACGCGCGTTGACCTGATCATCGCCACGGCCACCAGCGCCGTCCGCGAGGCCCGCAACGGCGCGGAGTTCGTGCGGCAGGTGGAAACGGACCTGGGGCTGCCGCTGCGCGTGCTGGACGGCGAAAAAGAGGCCTATTACGGGGTTCTGGGGGCGCTGAACGAGGTGCCGCTGGGCGATGGCTACGTGCTCGACATCGGCGGTGGCAGCATGCAGCTCTCGCGCGTGCGCGACCGGCGCTTCCGGCAAGGGGCGTCGCTGCCTCTCGGCGCGCTGGCCCTGTCCGAGCGGTTTGTGCGCGGCGACCCGCCGGCCGCGGCCGAGCTGGACGCGGTGCGCCGCGAGATCGCCGCGCAACTGGCGACTGTGGGCTGGTTAGCCGAGCGCAAGAAGAAGAACGGCCCGGCCGAACTGGTGGCGCTGGGCGGCACGGCGCGCAACATGGCTGGAATGGCGGCCGCGCGCGCCGNCTACCCGCTCAGCACGCTCCACGGCTATATCCTGACTTGCGACGACCTGGACGAGAACATCCGCCTGCTCGCTGCGCTGCCCCTCAGCCAGCGCGAGACGCTGCCGGGCTTGCATAGCGACCGGGCCGACATCATCCTGCCCGGCGCGCTGGTGCTGCGGGCGGTCATGGACCAGTTGCAAACCGGGCAGGCCACGATCTCCGTCAACGGCCTNCGCGAGGGGTTGTTTTTCGAGTATTTNTGGCAGCACCTGAGCTATCCGGTGGTCAGCGACGTGCGGCAGTTCAGCGTGCTCAACAAGGCGCGGGTCTACCAGTACAGCAAGGCCCACGCCAACCAGGTGCGCTTCCTGGCCGGGCGGCTGTTCGAGCAACTGGCNCCGCTNCACGGCTATGGNCGCGCCGAATGGGAGCTGCTTGATGCCGCGGCNCTGCTCCACGACCTGGGCACGCTNATCAGTTACGACGACCACCACAAGCACTCCCAAACGCTCATCGTCAACAGCGGGCTGCCGGGCTTCCAGCCGCGCGAGACGGCGCTGATCGGNTTGCTGACCCGCTANCACCGCAAGGGGCGGCCGCGCNTCGACGGCTATGAGAGCCTGCTGCAAAATGGGGACGAAGAACGTCTCGTCCGGCTGTCAGCCATCCTGCGCCTGGCCGAATTCCTGGAGCGCGGCCGCAACGCCAATGTCGATGACGTCAGCGCCCATTGGGATGATGAGACGCTCCTCCTGACGCTCTACGCCGACGAGTTCCCGGCGGTGGAGATATGGGAGGCGGAGCGCAACGCGGTGGGGTTGATGGCCAAGGCGTTTGACCGGCGCGTGGTGGTCGAGAGCACAGCCGCCCCGGGCGACTGGCGCGCGGGGTGAATGGAAAAATATCCGCAGGTTTCGCAGATTAGAAACAGCGGCGAAAATTATGATCTGAGGATTCCCCTTCTTCTAATCTCTTGTTACAATACGATAATATTGTTTTAGCGGGATTCAAGTGCCAGAAAAACCGCTGAGAATCAATTTACTTGGAAGCCCCATAGTGATCTGGCAGGAACGTGCCATCGTCGTCGCGCGACGTCAGGCACGCGCCTTACTGTTCAGGCTGGCCACCACACTGCAACCAGTCACCCGCGACGAATTGCTTCTCCTCTTATGGCCCGATACAGACGAGGCCACCGCCAGGCGTAATCTTACCCGCTTGCTGAGNGCCCTGCGCGGCGAATTACCACGCCCCGACATTATCCAGACCTCGCCAACAGCCGTTTCTCTTAACCCGGCGCTAGTGTGGAGCGATGCCGCCACTTTTACGCATTTAGCCAGCGGCAGGAACGAAGCGCAATGGGAATCGGCCGTCTCCCTGGTACGCGGGCCTTTTCTGGACGGCTTTTCCCTGCCTAACATATTTGAATTCGAAGTCTGGCAGACCCAACAACAGCACACCTTTGAGCGTCATTATCTGGCAGTGCTTACCAACCTGGTGAAGGCCAACCGCCGGCGCGGGCAGTTAGCCGTTGCAATTGCCTACGCCCAACGCTACCTGGCAACCGACGATCTGGCTGAGGAGATGCACCGCCAGCTGATTGAACTATACACACAGACCAGTGACTATGGAACTGCCTTACGCCAATTCGAAAAGTGTGTTTTGGTGCTGGAGCGGGAGTTGGGCGTAGCGCCGCTGCCCGAAACACGCGCAGCTTACGAAGCCGCTCAAGAGAGGGTTTCTCTGGTCGTGCCCGAAGCGCAGCCGGAATTGGAATGGGCTGTTCTGCCATCACTTGATCTGCCGCTCGTGGGGCGGGAAGACGCGCTGACGATCCTCGCCGCCGCCTACCAGCGCCTCCACCGCGGCGGCGTCATTTTCATCACCGGCGCGGCCGGCGTGGGCAAATCGAGGCTAATGCGAGCCTTCGCGCACCGTAGCGACGCCCTGGTGCTCACAGGCAACAGCCAGCCCAACGAAGCCTCCCTGCCCTACCAGCCCCTGATTCAGGCAATGCGGCAAGCCTTGCCCCTGCGCAGCCGCTGGCAGCAGACGCAATCTATCTGGCTGGCTGAATTGGCGCGACTGCTGCCCGAATTGCGGACCCAATTCCCGAACCTACCACCAGCCGTAGACGTGGAGCCAGAGCAGGCGCAGGCGCGATTGTTTGAAGCGCTATGGCAAGCAATTAGCGGGTTGGCGACGGCCGATTCGACCTTGATTTTATGCCTGGATGACGTGCATTGGGTGGATACGGCCACGTACGGCTGGCTGCAGTATCTCACTCCACGGTTGCCGGCAGCGGGATTTGCCTGGTGGCTGCCTGCCGCAATTCGGAACAACAAGCCGTTGACGGCTGGCTGCGGGCATTACAACGAACAGATTTGATTGCCGCGGTGCCACTGGAAGGATTGAAGGAAACCGCCATAATGGCGCTACTGGACCAATTGCCGGAAAGCCCGCCGCAAGTCAAAAATCTGGCCGCTCGCATCCACGCCGCCACCGGTGGCAACACCTTCTTTGTATTAGAAACAATTCGTGAACTATTGAGTGCCGGTCAACTCACCGCTGACGCCGAGGTTCCTCTGTCACCGACAGTGCGCGAAACTGTCTTGCGACGGACCGGACGTTTCAGCCCATTGGCGCGGCAGGTGTTAGAGGTTACGGCCGTCTTGTCACCCGTCGCTATGCTGGCGACCATTGCCGAGATCGCCGGACGGGATGAGATGGAAACGGCCGACGGCCTGGATGAATTGGTTGGCGGGCAGATGCTGTGGTCAGATGGCGAGACCCTTCATTTTCAGCACGCGCTGGCCAAGGATGCGATCTACCAAAACATCAGCTTGTGGCGTCGACGTCTGTTACATAAACGCGCAGCCCATGTCATGGGAAAATGGCCGGGCGCGAATAAAGAACTGGCTGTCATCGCCTACCACTTTGAAGAGGCGGGCGAAGTAATGTCCGCTGTTGATTACTACCAGCGGGCGGCCACGGCGGATGTGGCCGTCTATGCCCATCAGGCGGCCGTTGACCATTTAGATAGAGCACTGATTCTGGCCGGCCAAACGCCGCAGGCGGCCGCGGATCTGCCGCAGCTATTCGAGATGCTAGGAGACAATTTAGCCATCCTGGGGAACTTTACCCGGGCTGAAGCGGCCTATCGGATACTGTTGACCACCATCCCGCCAATGGNCAGGTTGCGCCTGGCAGCGACAGCCGGCAAGCTGGCCAGGACGTTGCCATCTCAGCAACGGGCGATCGAGGCCGAACAGATCTACCGGCAGACTCTGGCTAGTTTGGAAACGGAAGCAAGCCCAGATGAATCGGCATTTTTATCTATCAGGCTGACATTGTTATTGGGACTGCTGGATGCAATCTACCACCAGTTCAAACCTGAAGCAATGGCTGAGTTGCAAGGTGAAACCGAGAAACTGCTCACTGCAGTAGGCACCCTTGAGCAACAAGTTGGCTACTACCACAGTTTAAACCAAAGAACGTTTTTGCAATACGGATTTCGGTCACCGCCCGAAAATATTGACCGGGCCAACATCACATTAGCCTTGGCCAATGAATCAGGCAATAGACGATTAATCGGGCGACAGTGCTTTCATCTGGGGTTCCATTCACTATGGTCGGACAAGCTCGGTGATGCGGAAGAGAACCTGCGGCGCGCGCTGGAAACAGCGGAAGAGGTGGGCGATTCCTGGCTACACGTTCAGAGCCTCGTCTATTTGTCCATCGCGTACCGGTTGAAGGGCGATGTAAACCGGCTGCAAAAGGTTTTGCCGGCTTTGTCTGCCCAAACCAGGGAAGCTGGGCATAGTACGTATATCGCTGTGGATCACGCGCAACGCGCCTGGGGCCATTTCCGCGCCGGTCAGTGGTCACAGGCACGGAGTGAGGCACAGACGGCGCTCAGCATATGGGCTAACGCCTCAGCCCCGTACCCGTTCGAATGGCTGGCGAATTGGATATTGCTGGCGCAGGATTTGCAAGAGAGACATTTTACCGAAGCCGTTGCTGCTGCACGCGCCATGCTGCTTCCCAAGCAGCAAAGATTTTCAAGCGAGATAGAAGAAGCGCTGCAATCGGCCGTTTCCGCCTGGGAAGCGGATGATACGGCCGGCGCGCGCGACGCACTGGAAACGGCCGTGAACTTGACCCACGAGCGCAACTATCTTTAACCCCCCTGAACCGAAAAACTGAATATCTCCCCGTCTGTGGACATTTTGTGGACACTTCTCCTGTAATGTAGAGCTATTCGCCTCGTATGCCATTAATAAGGAGAAAAGAGATGATTCTAATCGTAGGTGGAACCGGATCCTTAGGGCGGGCAACCGCCAACCGTTTGCTGGCGAAGGGAGAGCCGGTACGCATTATGACGCGGGCGCCCGAGAAAGCAGGTGATTTGAAACAGGCTGGTGCGGAGATTGTCCAGGGCGATTTGCTGGACAAGGCATCCCTTTTCAAGGCCTGTCGCGGGGTCAATAAAGTCATGGCATCGGCCCATTCCATCTTTGGTCGCGGCTGGGAAGCTTCCAAATACGTTGATTTGCAAGGTCACATTGACTTGATTGAGGCGGCAAAAAGCGCCGGCGTCGAACACTTTGTCTATGCCTCCGCCTATGTCTTCGGCCCTGATTATGAGTCGGTGCCATTTTTTCAATGCAAGCAAAAAGTCGAACATCACCTCCAAGCTAGCGAGCTCTCCTATACGATCTTGCGCCCAACAGCCTTCATCGAGTCGCATGCTCACGACTTGATTGGCAAGTCGATCTTATCTAGCGGCAAGGTCGCTCTATTTGGCAAGGGAGAGCGCGTGCGCAATTTTGTGGCGGCCGATGACGTGGCCAAATTCGCGGTATTGGCCCTAACGGAGGAAAAACTGAACGGTCAGATAGTCGACATCGGTGGTCCTACGAACTGCACCAACATGGATGTGGTGCGGCTGTATGAAAAGGCGACTGGGCAGAAGGCGAAAGTAACGCGCGTGCCCGCAGGGGCTTTGCGGGTGATGTATCAATTGATGCGACCGCTTCATCCTGGCCTCAGCCAGATTATGCAGTTCAGTTTGTACAACGACCTGAAGGATCGGCCGTTCGATCCGCAACCGTTGCTCGAGGCCTATCCTATGCAGCTTACAAGCTTGGAGGATTGGATGGTCAATCACGTCGGATCCCGCAGCGCTTCGATGGCGGTTGCCTAATAAACGCTGTTATACAGGGGTGATGGGGTAGCACTGGGATCGGAGAATTAGCGATTACTTGGTTCAAAGGACACACACAGTAGAGGAGTGCACTGCGATCATGACCACGCGTTTATTCAGCATACTTGTTCTCATCTTGTCGGCTTTACTAGCTGCTTGTTCACCGAGCGGTGAACAATTGGCGAGCGCGCCGGCAACGTCGACGAACGCACCGACAGAGCTCCCGACGATGCCGCCAACCACAACGCCGACTGTTCCGCCAACAGCCAGCGCTACCCACACGCCGCTACCTTCCGAGACGCCTACAACGGCACCAACAGCGACCGAAACCCCGGTTCCTACCTCCGCCTCAACACCAACACCAAAGCCGACAGGGACACCCCTGCCTAACTCTGTTCTGCAGATCAGTCTGGATTTCTCGCCAGACGGGGCGGTCTATGCCACAGGTGGCGAAACGATCCTGGCGTACAAGGATACGCGCTTTCAGTTGCTCCAGGCAACGGATGGCGCCGTGATGGCCGATTTTGAGCTGCCGGGCGAAGTTAATGCCTTTGAGGTAGCCGTCAACAGTCCATTATTGGCGGCGGCCGTGGTTAATGCAGACGGTGGTTCAGATATCGAGATATACGACATCACCAGCGGAGACTTACTGGTAACAATTCCCAACGCCAGCGAATCAGCCGTCTCCGGCCTTCGTTTCAGCGGCGATGAGACCACACTGATCACGACCTCGCCCGAGCGTACCGTTCGAGTGTGGAACGTCGCCGATGGCGCTGACCGCGGCTCATTTACAGCGCATAAGGATCAGGTGACCTGCATGGCGTTTGCGCCAGATGGACAGGTGATCGCGACTGGCTCGTTTGCCGCGGATAATGACGTGAACGCCTGGACGATCGGCGGAGATTTGGTCAATACCCTGACGAGCACCAACACGCACTGCTATTGGATAGCGTTCTCCCCNGATAGCGCGTGGGTGTTCTATCAATCCAGTGATAAGATGAGCCTATACAGCACAGCCGATTGGTCGCGGGCGTGGTTTGAAACGTTCTCCGGTTCTACATCCTCTAAAATCAATTTGCCGGAACGCAATGCTCTGGTCGGATTTACACCAGAGGGAGAATTGTATTTCGCGACTCGCACTGGGGCGGTCGAGGTAGTGAAAACCGCCGATCTTACCCCGATCGAAACCCTGGAAGTGGGGAGTTTTGTCACCATCAATTTCTCACCGAACGGCCAGGCAGTGGCCGTGGCACGGTCGAATCAGATGGTCGAAATTTTGGACTTAAGCCAGGCGCCGTAGCATCGGACCATGATGGCTCCTATGTTTTCCATAGGTGCGTAAGATGATTGAGCAGCCCTATAAATCGTATCTGGTTCGGCTCTGGAAAGAGGGTCCGACGTCGCCGGGTGAGAGCATATGGCGTATCGAGCTTGAATCGGTACAGACAGCCCATCGACGTCAATTTCTGGACTTGTGTTCCATGTTCCAATATTTGGAGATGGAGCTGGATGATCCTAAGCCAAATAAGTCCAATCTGGACAGGGACTCGTCGTGTTTCTCGTAGCCGGGGGCAAAGACTTAACAGGTGGGCGAGGGACAATGTGGATAAACAAGCATCCCCATCGCCCGCCTGTCAGGTCTGATGTGGTTATAGTGAAGAGAACTTCTTCATAACCTTTTGAGGATTCAAGAATATCTGCGAATTCTCTTCTTTACATCATCCGCTGGTGGATTTCGAGCAGGTCGGATAACACCGCGTAGCCGGTCTCGACGCGGCCGGCGCCGGGGCCGATGATGGTCACGTCGCCCAGCAGCTTAGTGACGAAGGTGACGGCGTTGGTCGCGCCCGACACCGACGCCAGCGGGTGGCTCTGCGGCAGGCGGATCGGCCGCACGCAGGCCTTCACCATGTCCGGCGCGCGCTCCACCCAGCCGACCATCTTCCACACCTCGCCCACCTTCTGCGCCCGGACGACATCCTTCGTGGATAGGTCGCGGATGCCCTCGCGCTCGACGTTGGCCAGCTTCAGCGGCACGCCGAGCAGCAGGTTCGACAGGATGACGAGCTTGATGGCCGCGTCGTAGCCGTCCACGTCGGCGATAGGGTTGGCCTCGGCATACCCTTTCTCTTGCGCCTCGGCCAGCGCCGATTTGTAGGACTCGCCGTCGGCCATGCGCGTCAGGATGTAGTTGGTCGTGCCGTTGAGGATGCCCTGGATGCGGGCGATGCCGGCGGTGGCCAGCAGCTCGCGGCCGACGCGCAGCAGCGGCGTGCCGCCCATCACCGTGCCCTCGACGCCGAACATGACGCCACGCTCGGCGGCGGCGGCCGATAGCTCCGGATAGAACAGCGCCACCGGCCCCTTGTTGGTCGTCACGACGTGGCGGTCCAGGCGCAGCGCGGCGCGAATGTAGCCGGCCGCCGGCTCGCCGCTCAGCAGGTCGCTGGAAGTCAGCTCGACGATCACGTCAGCGTTGCTCTCGTAGATAACGCGGGGCACGTCCCAGCCGTAGTGGGGCGCGGGGACGCTGTCGATGCGCTGGGTCTGCTCGAAGGCGGCCAGCAACATGCCGGGATCGAACCCTTCGGGGTTGTAGATACTGCCGTGGCGGGCGGTATTGACGGCCACGATGCGGTATTCCGCGCCGTGCTGGCTGGCAATCGTCGGACCCTGATCGCGCAGGATCGTCGCCAGGCCCTGGCCGACATTGCCGAAACCGATGAGCGCGAGTCGATAGATACGCATGGTGCGATTGTCCGTCCTTCCTGTGGATTTCGGCCGATTGTATCACACATTTGTTTGCCGACCCGCCCCTTGTCGCCATACACTACAGGGCTGAATGAATATTTTTACGAATTATCGCCGCCGGCGCGGCTTGTGGCTGGTGGCGCTGCTGGTAGCGTTGCTGGTGGTCTCGCCGGCCGCCGCCCAGGACGATCCCTCGCCCACTCCGGAGCCGACTGCTGAGCCGACAACCAACGGCGCAACGGAGCCCTCGCTCGTTGAGTCCCCAACGCCCGTTGAGTCTCCAACGCCCGGTGAGTCTCCAACGCCCACGGCCACCCTGCCGCCCCCCGGCGATATCCGCTTTGGCGTTATCGAGAGCTTCGAGGACCCGGCCGCCGCCGGGCGGCTCGGCGCGGCCTGGACGCGGGCCCGCTTCCAGTGGGCTAACGTGCAGCCCGACGGCCCCGACGATTGGGAGCCGCCGCTCGATGACGAAGCGCTGGCAGCCGAGATCGACGCCGGGCGCGAGGTGGTCGGCCTGCTCATCGGCATTCCTGACTGGGCGCGCGACCGGCGCGGGCTGCCGCGCGGGTTGTCCCTGCCGCCCGACGATCCCGACAACGCGTGGGCGGTCTTCGTGGCCGAGGCCGTCTCGCGCTACGCCGGCCGCATTGACCGCTGGATCATCTGGAACGAGCCCGACATCGACGACCCCGACGCGCCCGGGCACACGTGGGACGGGACAATGGAGGAGTTCTTCCAGTTGCAGCGCGTGGCCTATCTGGCGGCCAAGGCGGCCAACCCCGAGGCGGCCGTCCATCTGGGCGCGTTCACCTACTTCTGGGACCCCAGCTACTTCTCGCGCTTTCTCGACATGGTCGCCGCCGACCCCGAGGCCGCGGAAAACAACTACTACTTCGACGTAGCCACGGCCCACCTCTACTTCCAGCCCAACACGATCTACAACATCCTCTACGCCTTTCGCCGCGTGCTGGATGACCACGCCCTGGACCAGCCCATCTGGCTGGTGGAGACCAACGCGCCGCCGATGGACGATCCCTATTGGACGGTAGACAACTGGACGCTGGCCGTGTCGCTCAATGAGCAGGCCGCTTTCATCCCGCAGGCCATCGCCGCCGCCTTCGCCGCCGGCGTCGAGCGCGTCTCGGTCTACAAGCTAAAGGACACGGCGGGCGACCGGGCAGCCAACCCGGAGCCGTTCGGCCTGATGCGCTGGGATAACAGTCGCCGCCCGGCGTTCGATACCTACCGCGTGGCCATACGGCGGCTGGGCGGGGTCACGGCCGCCGAGCGCGAGCGGTGGGACGCCGTGGCCCAGGTGCGGCTCCAGCAAGCGGGGCAGTCGACGACGGTGCTCTTCACCCGGCTGCCCGGCGCGCAGGAGGCAACCGTGTTCGCGTCCGCCGATACGGCCGACCTGGTGGACATGTGGGGCAAGCGCAAGACGATTGAGGCCGAGGACGGCGTGTTCACGGTCCGGTTGCCCGGCGCGCTCTGCCGGCAGACCATCGCCGATTTCTGCATGATTGGCGGCACGACCTACTATCTCATCCAGGACGACGACGGGCGGCGGGCAGATACAGCGACACCAGCAGCGACGGCAACGCGAGCGGCAACCTCGCGTCCATCGGCCACACCCAC
>JAACJX010000261.1 GCA_014237545.1 Ardenticatenia bacterium
ATCCACCTGTCCCAGCACGGGGATGATGTCGGTGATGATGTCAATGGGGAACAGTACATAGAGGACACCCAGGAAGGGCAGTACCTTCAGGTAAATGGGCACGTCCCGGTCGCGCACCAGATAGTAGACCAGCTTGATCTGGTTCAACAAATCGCCCAGAAAGCTGGAGTTTAGCATGGAAGTGATCTTGGATTTCTCTTTTTCGTCAGCCACGGCTTCTCCTCGCATTGGCTTTGACGCGGACAACGAACCGCGCCACACCTTAACATTATACGGCAATAAGTGGCCGAAGTTGTAGTGTCTCAGATACATATGTTGGACATTTCACCAGCCGCTTCTCTGGCTAATACCTGACCGGTGCGCAATAAAATTGACAACCCTTTTTTCATCTTGTATAGTTTCACCAATTGGAACCGGTTCCATGCTGCCTGGGTTTCCAATCTAGCGGGCAAAGTATACAAGGTGGGCTGTGGCGACTGTAACAATCCGGGACGTGGCCAAAAGAGCCGGAGTTGGTATTGCTACTGTTTCGCGCGTCCTGAATGAAAGCCCGCTGGTTAGTGACGAGACGCGCCACCGCGTTCAGACGGCCATCGCTGAACTCGACTATTCACCCAGCGCCGCCGCCCGCCGCCTGTCGCGCGGCAAGTCAATGGCTGTGGCCGTCGTCGCGCCCTTTTTCACCCGTCGTTCCTACGTTGAGCGCCTGCAAGGAATCGAGAGTGTGCTGTCCGCCGCCGGCTATGATCTTATTCTCTATAACGTGGAAACCGTAGCCCGGCGCGACGAGTGCCTGCGCACCGTGCCGCGCGGCGAGCGACTGGATGGCATGCTCATCCTCTCTTTGACCCCCCATGACGATGAGGTGCGGCAGTTTGCCTCGCTGGGCGTGCCGGCGGTGCTGGTGGACGCCTATCACCCCGCGTTATCTACGGTGCAGATTGATGACGTGGCCGGGGCGCGCGCGGCCGTCCGTCACCTGCTCGGCCTCGGCCATCGGCGCATCGCCTACGTCGGCGAAACGCTCGATCAGAACCCGCTCAAGTTCCAGCCCATTACTGATCGCTATCTCGGCTATCGCCAGACGCTGGAAGAGGCGGGCATCCCCTTTTGCCCCGAGTACCACTGCCAGGGTAAGTACGGCTGGCGCGAGGCGCGGCACATGACCCACGAACTGCTCGACCTGCCGGAGCCGCCGACGGCCATCTTCGCCTACAGCGACACGATGGCCTTTGGCGTGCTGGAGGCCGCCCAGCAGCGCGGCCTCGACGTGCCCGGCCAGTTGTCGGTCATCGGTTTCGACGACGTCGAGATCGCCCAATACTTTCGTCTGACGACCGTGCGCCAGCCGCTGCATGACTCCGGCGCGCGCGGCGCGGAACTGCTTCTGGAGGGCATGGATGACGATGAAGGCGATGCGTCGCCTGTCGTTGGCCCCCGCCACGTCGTCCAACCAACAGAGCTGGTGATTCGCTCGACGACGGCCGCCGTGGCGACTGTCAATTCAAGCGTGGAGGTTGCCTATTGAGGGACGCAGAACGAGAAAGGAGTTCGTTTCCATATGAAGCAGCCGGGTCTCTGCTAGAAGACCTGGTTACGCAATGTCACTTTTCTGGGAGGAAAAGAACACAATGTCTAAGTTTGGACGATTTACGTTGTTGAGCCTGCTGTTGGCGCTGATGCTGGTCCTGGTGGCCTGCGGTGGCGGCGCGCAGGAGGCCACCCCCACCGAAGCCGCGGTCGAAGCCCCGACCGAAGAAGCCGCCCCCGAAGAGGAGGCCCCGGCCGAAGAAGCGACCCCCGCTGAAGAGGAAGCCCCGGCCGAAACCGGCGAGATGGCTTTCCCGATGATGGCCGGTGGCGCGCTGGAAGCGGCTATGGCCGGCGAGTATGCCGGCACGGTCGTGACGGTTGACGGCCCCTTCGCCGACGCCGACACGGTCAAGTTCGAGCAGTCGGTTGTCGCCTTTGAGGAGGCCACCGGCATTGACGTGCAGTACATCGGCGGCAAGGAGTTCGAGGGTTCCATCGGCGTCCGTGTTGAGGCCGGCGACGCCCCCGACATTGCCGACTTCCCGCAGCCCGGCCTGCTGGCGACCTTTGTCCGCCAGGGGTACGTGGTGGACGTTTCGACCTTCCTCGATGAGGGCTGGTTGAATCAGCAGTACAACCCGTCGTGGTTGCAAATGGCCACGATTGACGGGGCCGACGGCCCGATCATGGCCGGCGTCTTCCACCGCTTCAACGGCAAGAGCCTGGTGTGGTATCCGAAGGATGACTTCGACGCTGCCGGCTACGAAATCCCGGAGACCTGGGACGAGCTGCTGGCCCTGACGCAGCAGATCGCCGACGACGGCGACCCGGCGTGGTGCATCGGCATCGAGTCGGGCGCGGCCACCGGCTGGCCGGCGACGGACTGGACGGAAGAGACCGTTCTGCGCACCACGTCGCTGGAGAACTACGACGCCTGGGTCGAAGGCACGCTGCCCTTCGATAGCCCCGAAATCCGCACGGCCATCGAGGCCTGGAGCGAGATCTGGTTCAACCCGGACTACGTCTTCGGCGGCACGGACGGCATCGTCAGCACCAACTTCGGTGACAGCCCGGCCCCGATGTTCGAAGACCCGCCCGGCTGCTGGCTGCACAAGCAGGGCAACTTCATCACCGGCTTCTTCCCCGAGGGG
>JAACJX010000207.1 GCA_014237545.1 Ardenticatenia bacterium
CGATCTTGGACACCTCAGAGGCCGAATCGATACCCTGCAAATGATCGGCGCGGCTGTGGTAGTGGAGCCGCCACGCCTCGCGTCGCGGGTGCTCGACGTATTCAAATCGCGTCACGCCGGTATTCTTGCACCAAACCTCACAACGCCGGAAGGGGCCGATGTTGAAGATGTGGTCAAAGGCGAGTTCGATCACCCCGCCGTGGCAGNCGGCGACGACCGTCTGCTCGCGGTGCTTCTCGATCATGTCCTCGACGAAGGAACCGACGCGCGTGCGGAAATGCATCAGGCTTTCGCCCCCGTCGCGGGCGGGCGTGACCGAGGCGAAAGGGCGCTCGCTGCCCCAGTAATCGCTGTANTCCGGCAGGTCGTCGCTCGGCCAGGGGGCGTGATCGGCGCGGTTGTTGCCGATTTCGCGCAGGCGGTCGTCGGGCAATATTGGCATGTTATAGGCCTCGGACACNTAGGCGGCCGTTTCCCGCGCCCGCTGCATGGTGCTCGCGTAGAGCACGTCGATCTGCTTCAGTTCGGTCGGTAGCCAGGCCCCCAGCGCGGCCGCCTGCCGGTGGCCGAGATCCGTGAGGCCGGTGTCCTGGTTGCCGCCGTCCCACTCTTTTAAATTGACGAAACTTTGNCCGTGGCGAATAAAATACAGATGCATAGCATTTCAACCCAGTTGATTTGCCGTTAATGTAACCCAATTATCGCCGCGCGCCTACTTCATCCCAGAAGGGCTAAGGTTATTTTTTCTGGCTGCTGGCCGCCGCGCCAATAGTGACACCGAGAGCCACACCGATAGCTATGCCCAACGCCAGATTGTCCATGAGTAATCCAAGCACGACGCCCAAGCCCGCGCCCAGGCTGATACCGAGGCCCATGTATTGGCCGTTCGTCTGTTCCTTGTCCCTTTTTTCATCGTCCGACATGATGACTCCTTTGGCCGGCCCGCCATAGAGAGCATGGGCCAGGCTTGTTTGAAGCCATCTTACCAGTTCGTTATAACAACGGGCAACTTTTGCTTGGCGCTTTGCAGGGTATTTCTAAATTGCTCTTGCTCATATGCCGGGGGAACGCGGAGAGCACCAAGTAGCGCGGAGCGCGCCGAGGCCAAGCTCGGCTACCTCTGTGGGCTCCGCGTTTGCCCTCGGCGTGGTCCGCGTCCCTCTCATCCTTGATCAGNCTCTGGAAAAGCCCTACTGGGTCTTAATGACCCTTCAGCACCGCCTCGGCCGCCCGCTGGCCGGATATCACTGCCCCTTCCATCGTGGCAAACAGGTGCTGGCTGGTATAATCGCCGGCGAGTGTCAGTCCCGGTATCTCCGTGGCTTGTGGCGGCCGCAATCGCTCCATTCCCGGNGCGAGCATATAGAAATCATCGGCGTGGGAGATAACGCGATATTGGCGAATCTTGCCCTCGATTTCGATCCCTAATCGTTTGGCGTCGGCCAGCGCGGCGGCAAGGATCTCCTCGTGCGGCATATGGAGGAACTTCTCCGGCTGGGCCAGGTCGATGGACAGGCGGCCGGGCACGTGGCGGAAGGTCGTCCGGCTCTGCTCAGCGTAGGAAGCCCACACTGTTTTGGGGCTGAAGACGACGTGGTCCTTGGGCATGGCCGGGCTGTCTAACTCGATCTGCAGCGTGACGGCCGGCATTGAAGGGAGCGCGAGCATGTCTCGGAATGCCTTATGCTCGCCCAGGGCGTCGCGAATCAACTGCTGGGCCGCGGCCAGGGCCGTGGCCAGGATGACGTTCTCGGCGCGAATCATCTCGCCGTTCACGACGACGCCGGACACGCGATCGTCCTCGACCAGCAGNCGCTCCACCTCGGCCCCTGTTTCAACCGTCGCGCCTTTCTTCATCAGACCGTCNGCGATCGGCCCGGTCATGACTGCCGTCATGCCACCNGAGAACGAACCAACACGCAGGGAGTGCGGCCGTTTGACCCCNGGCACCAGAATNCCCATCAGCACGTAGGCCGAGTAACGTTCCGGCGGCAGAAAGAAAATGCCCTCGGTCAGCGGGATCAGCAGGTTGNCAATCGCCTCCTCAGTCACNCCACGCTTGCGGGCATATTCGAGGACGGAGTTGTTATCCAGCTCCGGGCCGCTGAGNTTGTAATCGGCCAGCCCGGCGGTGAAGAATGGCACCAGCGAGGCCTTGTCATCTACGCCCAACCAGTCCAGNTTCCCCAGCCAGCCGGCAAAGGTCTCGACCGGNTTGTGGAGCGGCGCAAGCCCAACCACCGCCTGCGGGCCGCCATCGGGCAGTCGAAACTGCACTTCGTCTTCCCAGATGACCGCATCCTCCGGGTCCAGTCCGGCCTTCTCGAACAGCTTCGGCAGTTCCTGGTAGAAACCCAGCCAGCGGTGCANGCCCGACTCNACATGCATGCCATCCTCATCCCAGTCAGCAGTGCGGCCGCCGATGTAGCGATTGCGCTCCAAAATAGNGACGCCGCGTCCTTTATCCGCTAGTTCCATCCCCGCACTCAGACCGGACAGCCCCGAGCCNATGATCAATACATCATTTTGTTTCATTCAATTTCTCCCTTCTCTTAATAATTCCCTGTAGTGTAAGCCAAGCGCCAGCCCGGCGAAACGGGGGATAACCCCACCATTTGTNTTGAGAAANACCTGACAGCTGTGCGATTTCACCGTTTATTATTCGCAGNNTANCTCGCCTACATTTCCAGTTCGGATCTGGCCNAAAGACGCGCGCTATAGTTGTGCTATCATAAGGCNCGATGTATGGAGAACCTGCCTACCGCTGGCGAGAGCCAGAGTGGCGATCCATGGCCGAAGCCTGGATTCGCGAGCAGGCGTCGCGGGCCGGCCGCGAAATTACCGGCACTATCANCGGTGTGCGCTTCCTGCCGTGGTCGGCNGTCCTGCGCGCCCCGACGGCNAGCGGTTACCTCTACTTCAAGGCCTGCGGCCCGTCGCAACGCCACGAGCCGTCGCTGGCCGCCTTNNTGGCCGCGGCCNGNCCGGACTGCATGATCCCGGTNCTGGCCAGCGANGAGACGCGCGGNTGGTATCTGATGCCGGATGGTGGCGCGACCCTCACCACGGTTATGCAAAACCCCCTGGACGAGTTCGACCATTGGGGGCGTGTGCTGCGCTTGCAGGCTGGCGTGCAGCGCGACTTGCTGCCCCAAACCGAGCGCTTGCTGGCCCTGGGCGCGCCCGATCGACGGCCGGCTGCGCTGGCAGGCTATTTGACCCAACTCCTGGAGCAGCCGGAGATATTGTTGGTCGGGCATCCCGGCGCGTTAGCAGCGGGGGAAGTAGAAGAATTAAGCCGCTCCATCCCACGACTGGAAGACCTTTGCCACGAACTGGCGGCGCTCGGCCCGCCGAATACGTTCGTCCATGACGATTTTCACGAAGACCATATCTTCGCNGCGCCACAACCGGGCGGCTCATGGCGATATGTCTTCTTCGACTTCGGCGACGCCTGCGTCAGTCACCCGTTCGTCCAACTCGTCTCACAACCGCGGTTCGCCGGCAATCGCTTCGGCTCCGAGGCCGACCCGATACAAACTCAGCTACGCGAAATTTACCTTGCCGAGTGGCGCGATTTCGCTGCCCCCGCGGCACTGGAGCGCGCGGCGGCGCTGGCCCTGGTCGCCGGCTGCGTCGTCCGCGCCCTGACGTGGGTCAACGCTTGTCGGGATCATCTGGACGAACTCTCACTCGACCTGCGCCACGCCTACGCTACCCGCGTTGCCTTCTGGCTAGGCCAGATCGACGAGAGGATGGCCCGCATTGTTGCGCCCTGACCTGCGCGAACGGCTCTATCACGTCAGCGAGGGGGACGGCATCACCCTTTTCAATCCCCGGTCGCCCAATCTGGCCATCGCGAACGCGCCCGGCCGACCTGTGGTCTGGGCCATCGGCGGGCGGCTGCTGCATAACTATCTGCTGCCCCGCGACTGCCCACGAGTTACGTTCTACGCCCGCCCCGATAGCGACCCGGCCGACGTGACGCGGTTGATGGGCCAGACGGCCGCGCAGTACGTTGTCGCCATTGAATCCCGTTGGCTGGCGGCTGTATGCGCAACCTATCTATGGCTATACGAATTTTCACCCGCTGGCTTTCACTTGATCGACCCCGGCGCGGGGTATTATGTGCGGGAATCGGCAGTGGCCCCGATCTCTGTACGCCGGGTCGATGATTTGCTCGCGGAACTCGTCTCGAGGGACGTGGAATTGCGCGTGACGCCGTCGCTCTGGCCCCTGCGCGACGCGGTGCTGGTGTCGTCGCTCCAATTCTCGTTCATCCGCATGCGAAACGCGCAGCCAAAATAATCGAGCCACCGATGAGTACGGATAATACGCCTTTAACGGATTGGTGATATCCAGAGTGACACCATGTTCATCTGTAAAATCCCTTCCATCCGTGTAAAACCGTGGTCGAATTATTCCAGTACGGCTATCGCTTCGATCTCGACTATGAACTCGGGAATTGCCAGCGCGGCCACGCCGATCCACGTCGTCGCGGGCGGCGATTCCGCGCCGAAAACATCCAGCAACGCCACGCGAATCGCCGCCCCATTTCGGATATGGTCGCCGACGATGTAGATGCGCAAGGACACGACGTCGGCCAGCGTGCCATCCGCCGCGCTGACGACGCGCTCCACATTCCGCAGCGAGCGACGCGTCTGCTCAGCCAGGTCGTCTGGCTCGCCGATCTGCTCGTTCTCGTCCCACGCGACCTGGCCGGAGCAGTAAACAACGCGGTTGCCCGACGCGACCACTGCCTGCGAGAAGCCATACGGCCGGCTGGCGAATAGATCCGGCGGGTTAAGGTATGCTTTTGTCATCGAGGTGTAACTCCATGATTATTTCCTCACTGCCACCGCCAAACGGTTCGATCCGCTTGAAACCCACACGCCGGTAAAAGGCGCGGGCGCGGACGTTCTCCTCATCCGTGGTCAATCGCACCCGCAGGTAGCCGGCGGCCACGGCGAAAGCGCGCAATTCCAGCCACAGACGGTAACCGATCCCCCTGCCCTGATAGGGCTCCAGCAGCCACATGCGGCGCAATTCGGCTGTGTCGCCATCGTAGCGCCGAATCGCCCCCGTGCCGATAAGCTTCCCGTCATCGAGGGCCACCAAAAATAACCCGTCCGGCGGGCTGTAGTCGCGCCGGTAGTCATCGACGTCCTCCAGCGTGTGGCCGTGGTGCCGGATAAAAACCTCCGTGGCATCGGCTTGGAATAGACGCGCCGCCACGCCCAGGATGAGCGCCCGCGCCGCGGCTACGTCGTTGGGTTCGATTGGGTTTATAGAGATGTTCAATGATTTAGCTCTTAGGACATGGTCCTGAACGACGAACAACGAACCAGTTACCCGATCATTTTCGGCCATGTCCTCCATCCGCCGTCTATGGTCGGTGGTCTGCGGTCTCCTCCAGCAGCCGCTCCATGAACACCTCATCATCCGTATCCCGATAGCGCTCAATTGGATAAAAGCCCTGGCGGACATAGAAACGGATGGCTTGCTCTTGCTCGATGGTGGTAGACAGCCGCACACGCCGATACCCGGCGGCGCGGGCGAAGGCCTCCAGTTCCCGGAAGAGATGGTAGCCGATACCTTGTCCGTGGTACGCCGGCAACAGCCACATCCGCCGCAATTCGGCCGTCTCGTCGTCGATGCGGCGGATCGCGCCCGTGCCAACGACGACGTCATCATCTACAGCGACCAGGAACGTCCCCCACGGCGGCCCGTAGTGGCGCTGGAAATCGTCCACGTCGCTGAGCGCCGCGCTGTGGCGGTTGACGAAATTCGCCGCCGGGTGGTCTGGCTCGAAGATGCTGGCCGCCACGGTCAGCATCATCACCTTGGCCGCGGGCAACTCCTCCGGGCGCATCGGACGGACGACGATCATAGCCTGAGAACCCGCACGTAGCTGACCTCATGCTCGACCAGGGCGAAACCCAGGCCCTCGTAATGGGCTATCGTCGCCGCCGAATCGCCCCACGACTCCAACCGTATGGGGCGGGCCGCCTGGGAGCGCAGCCAGTGGGCAGCCGTCAGCGCCAGCGGAACGTGCAGTCCCGCCTCGCGATGCTCCGGCACAACGCCGGGCTGGTCGATGACATGGGTGGAAGTGAAGTCGCCATGCGCGTCTCGCGCCGCCTTCGCCCGGCACTGCCCCACGGCCATGCCTGCCGAATCAAATGCGATGAAGATGCCTCCTGGATCGTAGTAATCCAGNGTCTCGGCCATTCGGGCCTCATCGACCAGGCCAGGCGTATTCTCCCAATGCCCCCAAAGGTCGCCAAACGTCCGGTTGCTCAGGGCGACCATCAGGGGCAGATCGTGAATCTCCACATACGGTTTGACGGAGTAGCCGGCGGGCCAATCCGGCATTGGCAGGAACGCCCCGGCCGGCGCGACCAGCGCCCAGGTGTCGCCGCGAAAGCGAAAGCCCTGCGACAGTAGGAACCGGATGGCCTCCTGGTTGGTGTGGTCCACATCAATCGCCAGGTAGCGCGTCCCCAGCTCGACCGCCTTGCTTACCAACGCCGCGGTGAGCTCCCTCCCGATTCCCCGCCGCCGCCACTGGGGATGAACTTTCACGTCGCCGTAGCAGCGCTCCTGATGCTGCTGGAACAGGACGCCATAGCCGGCCAGGACTTCTATCTCGCCAGGCGCGTCAACAACATAGCGATAGAGGTGCGGCGCCTCCAGAGCATGTTGCATCCGTTCCACCGTAAGGGTCGCCGGGCGGCCGCCGGCCTGCTCAACGGTGTTGTGGAGCTCAACGAGCGCGTGGAGATCGGTCTCTGCGCGGAACGGGCGTAGAGTTATGGGTTGCATCTGACCCTTTTTAATCTTACTTTTTCACGTCACCGGTATGCAGTACTCCATCGTGTCGGGATGATACACCTCGAGCGGCGTTCGCGAGCTATCAATNGTAACCCCGTGCGCCGGAACGTACTCACCATAAAACCGGTCAATGCTCTCACGAATAAGGTTAGAGTTCTTGGGTATAGTCAAGACCGCATAACGGCCGCCCGCCAATTCGCGCACCACTACCGGCCCATCGCCATTTACTCCCTCAGGGGCTTCGATACAACACCAGTAGCTGCGCAAATGCTCACCCTCGGTGAAGGGCACGCCGATACGCCGCAACCCATCGGTCTTCACGCCGTGGAGCCTAAGCCACCCTTCAACTTCCTGAAACTTCACGCCGATAGCCCCCTGATAAGTACCGGCCAGACCCTTTTCTTCATATTCAAGTAGTGCCACGCGCACAGGCTCGCTTTCACGAATTGAGACATTCAATGGTTCGCTCATCGGCTCATTCCACTCCTTTGGCTTCTTTTGGTCTCAGGAGGAAGTCCTGATGTTTGGACGTTCGATATTGGGCATGTAGCCGCGTTTGTAGACCATTACCGTGCGCTTGAAGGTGATGACCACCTGGCCATCCTGGTTGTAGCCGGTCGTGCGCACGGTGACGATCCCCTGGTGCGGGCGGCTGTTCGACTCGCGCTTCTCCAGCACTTCGCTGTGGGCGTAGACGGTGTCGCCCTCATACAGCGGGTTGGGCAAGCGTATCTCGTCCCAGCCAAGGTTGACGGCATTCTGGGAGATATCGGTGACCGACAGGCCCATCACCAGCGACAGCGTCAGCGCCGAGTTGACGAGCGGCGTGCCCCACTCCGTCTTGGCTGAATAGGCNCTGTCGAAATGAATGGGGTTGGTGTTCATTGTCAGCAATGAAAACCAGATGTTGTCGTTCTGAGTTATCGTGCGGCCGAGCGGGTGCTGGTAGACGTCGCCGATCTCGAAATCCTCAAAAACTCGCCCTTGCCAGCTTTGCTTGATCGTCATGTGAACCTCGNTTTCAGNGGNCAGTAGGTCANTAATTTGGACTCGTAACTCGTAACTCAATTATACTGCCCACATGACATTTGCCCTATAGGGACATGACACACGACACCTGACTTTAGGGGATGGGTGTTGTACTATTAGGGTCGATTGCGNCGCGAAGGCCGCGGCCGCTGTGCGTCCGCTTATCAACTCCCACTTCTAACCCGTTTAGCGAAAATTGTTATGGACGAAAGCCAACAAAGCATTCCTCCCCTTCAGTTTGACGAATTCCCGGCCCCTGGGTACGACGAATGGCAACGAGCGGCCGTCGATTCCCTCGGCGGCAAGCCTTTTGACAAGCTGGTGACCCCTTCTTATGAAAGCATCCCCATCCAGCCGCTATACCGGCGCGAAGACGTGGCCGCGCTGGACGCGCCACAGACCACCCCCGGGCAGCCTCCCTACTTGCGCGGCGTCGACGCCGCCGGCTACCTCGCCCGACCCTGGGACATTGCCCAGGAACTGGCCTACCCAACACCGGCGGAGTT
>JAACJX010000154.1 GCA_014237545.1 Ardenticatenia bacterium
GGTCGCGATCCAGGGCGGCGATCACCGAGCGCGCCGAACGGAGCGACACTTCGTGCTCGCCGGAGCGCCCACCAAAGAGGACGCCGATGCGGATTTTGGGCCGGATATCAGTCATGATTCGGTCTTGTGCAGTAATAAGAAGGTCCAATTGATCGTATGCTGTCGGTCCTGTTCCTAATTCCTAACTATTCAAAGTCCCAGTCGCCCACGAGCTCGACCTCGAGATCCATCTCGATGCCAAACTGCTCGCGGACGCTGTTCCAGGCCTCGGCGATGAGCGAGCGGACATCCTCGGCCGTCGCTTCGCCCGCGTTAATAAAGAAGTTGGCGTGCTTTTCCGAGATCACCGCGTCGCCAACGCGAAAGCCCTTCAGGCCGGCCGTATCGATGAGATAGCCGGCGTAGTAATTCTCCGGATTCTTGAACATGGAGCCGGTGCTGGCCCCGCCGGGCTGTCGCTCCTTGCGGTGGGCGTTGAACCCTTCAGCGCGGGCCGATAGAACGTCCACGGCCTCGGGCATCAGTTGCAACTCGGCCGACAGGACGACCCGGCGCGCCTGGCCGACGAACTGGTCGCGCTTCAGGACGCTGTCGCGATAGCCGTATTTCATATCCTCGCGGTTATAAACGAACACGCCGCGCCCCGGTTCCCAAATGGTCGCCGCCAGGAACATACCGTCGATGTCGGCCCCGTGGGCGCCGGCGTTGCCGACCACCGCGCCGCCGACTGTGCCGGGGATGCCGATGGCCCACTCCAGACCGCCCAGTCCCTTGCTGATGCACTGGCGGGCCAGCGCGGAGAGATTGGCGCCCGTCTCGACGGTGCAAACGACGCCGGCCCCGCTGTGGCGAAAGCTGACGCGCCGCGCCCGGTTCAGGATGACCAGGCCGCTGATGCCCGAATCGGCGATGAGAATATTCGAGCCTCCGCCCAGGACGAAGTAGGACAGTCCGGCGTTATAGGCTACTTCGACGGCCGTCAGCAACTCCTCGGATGTGGTTACCGTCAGGAACAACTCGGCCGCGCCGCCCACCCGCGCCGTCGTATGGCGCGCCAGGGGCTCGTTTACGTGTAACTGGTCGCCGAATAACTGGCGCAAGCGCTCTACTGTCTGGACAGTCGTCATGAGTTTCATGTGGCTGGTTTTCTCTTCGTCCCTTGTTGCAACTGTAATCCTTCCAATACCCATTGCCCGATCACGTCGCCGTCGCCCGCGCCCAGGGTCAGGATAACGTCGTCGGGATGCAAGCGTTCCAGTAAATAGTCGGCCGCGGCGCGCCGGTCCGGGATGTGGACCGCCCCGGAGTGGCCCATCCGCTCGACGACGGCCGCCGTTGTGATAGACGGATCGGCCGCCTCGCGACTGCCGTAGATATCCACGGCGACGACTCGGTCGGCGTGGGTGAAGCTGCTGGCGAACTGATCGAGCAGCAGGCGCGTCCGGCTGAATGTGTGCGGCTGCCAGACGGCCCACAGGCGGCGGCCCGGATACCGTTGCCGNGCCGCGGCCAGTGTTGCCCGNATCTCGGTCGGGTGGTGAGCGTAGTCATCGATNACCGTCACCCCGCCGANCTCGCCGACCAGTTGGAACCGCCGCTGTACGCCGCCAAAACCGGCCANCGCCCGNCATGCCTGGGCGAAGTCAACGCCCAGGCTCANGGCCACGGTNAGGGCCGCCAGNGCATTGCGCGCGTTGTGGGCGCCCGGCAGGCGGATTCGGGCCANGCCCTTGGTNTGCCCGTTCTGCTCGACGACAAAATCGCTGCCACCCATCTGATTCGGGCGCATGTCCAGCGCCTGNACGACGGGCGTGGNGCCGGAGGCCGTCTCGTCCAGCCCGTAGGTCGTGACTTTGATGCNGCCGGGTTNTACNTCGGCCAGCAGTTCCACGGCGCCGGGATCATCGGCGCAAATGATAAGCTCGCCGCCCGAAGGAAGCAATGCCGCGAATCGGCTGAAGGCTGCCCGATAGGATTCGGCCGTCGGGAACAGATCGGGATGATCGTGCTCCATATTGGTGATCACGGCCACGTCGGGGCGCAAGCCGAGAAACATGTAATCGTACTCATCGGCCTCGACGACGAAATGCGGCCCCTCGCCATAGCGGCCGTTGCCGCCCAACTCGGCCAGCGTCCCGCCCAGGATGACGGTCGGGTCCAGTCCGCACTCCATCAGGATGTGGGCGATCATACCNGTGGTCGTCGTCTTCCCATGCGTCCCGGCCACCGCCACGCCGACCGCGCCCTGCATCAACGCTCCCAGCAAGTCGGCGCGNTTCAGCACGGGNAGGCCGCGCGCTTCAGCCGCGGCCCATTCCGGGTTGGTGCGTGGAACGGCCGAGGAGATGACGACCATNTCCGCCCCGGCAATGTGNTCGGCGGCGTGGCCTTTGTANACCTTCACGCCTTCGGNGGCCAGAGCGGCCGTCTGNGCGTTGCTCTGCTTATCGGAGCCGGAAACCNGGAAGCCTCTACCCAGCANCACGCGGGCGATGGCCGACATNCCGGCCCCGCCGACGCCCACGATGTGGATGTGCATTCCGGGTGTGAGCTGAAGACTCACGGCGCTCTCCATTGGCGATTGCATGACGTTAAAGCAAGACGATCAGCAAGAATA
>JAACJX010000347.1 GCA_014237545.1 Ardenticatenia bacterium
GCATCTTCACGCCCGACGACCTGCTCGATCTGATCAGCATCTACCGGCTGNCATTTGACCAGACCTGCCAGACTGGCGTCGTGTTGCANATGTTCAGCGGCGTCGGCGAGCTGGGCCAGCTCGGCGTCACCTGCATCCACGGCACGCCCGCCCGCGCCCGCGCCCTCTACGAAGATTTCATCGCCCTCCTTGACCGCGAGGCGGAGCAGAGGAGTGGGCAGTGAATAGTGGCTCAGTGGGTCAGTGAGTCACTTCAGTGTAATTGACCCACTGNCTGACTGATCCACTGACCTACTCTCTGACTGATCTACTGACCACTGGATACCCGCCCCCGATTCCGGTAAACTTTCTTCATGCTCCGCTTCTCCGACTTTTCGCTCTTGCCGGAAGTGGACGACCTGGTTCAGCAGCTCGTCAATGAGCGATCGGGGTTGGTGGTCGTGGCCGGGCTCGACGCCCGCCCCGCGGCCGCCGGGGCGGTGATCGACGCCGACCTGCCCCATTTCCTGCCCAGCGGCCGGGCGACGATCTTCCGCGTGCTGGCCGGCGAGTTGCTCGACGCCCACCCTCAGGCCCGCTGCTTGCTCGTGGCCGAAGACCGCGACACGCTGCACGCGGCCAAGCGCTTCCGGCAGCGCGTGCATCAGGTCCAGATCAAGCCGCCGCTGACCTACGGCGAGGCGATCGCCGGGGCGGGGCATTACGGACTGCTCGTCGTCGACCGCATCACGCCGGACAACCTGTCCCCCATGCTGGCCGCCGCCCGCGGCGGCTCGCTGGTCCTCACGCAAACTGACACGGTCTTTCACGGCCAGGCNGTGGCCCGCTACCTGGCCGACCTGTGTCCCGCGCCCGAAGAGCTGGCCGGGTTGCGCTGGATATTGAGCGTNCAGCGGCTGCCGGCGCTGTGCCCGATCTGCAAGCAGCCGGCCAACGTGTCGGCCGACCAGCTCACCCAGCTAGAGTTGCTGAGCCGGCGCTTTTCGTGGATCGGCGCGGGAAAGGAGGCCGGGGCGCGCCACGCGCCGGAGGGCGGCGGCGCGTTTTATGCCACGGGNGTCTGCGACAAGTGCAAGCAGACTGGCCGCCAGGGCGACGTGGCCATCTTCGACTTTCTGCNATTCGACGAGACCGACAACGATCGCTGGTCGCGGCCGAGCGCCATGCCGATGGAGGCGTACGCCTGGATGCTGGCCCAGCGCGGGCAATTGGCCCTGGTCGACGCGCTGCAGTTCGAGAACCACCAGCTTCGCCGCACCCACGCCTTGCTCAGTGGCGCCGAACGGCAACTGGCCGAGACCACCGCCGCGCTGGAGCGCAAGTCGGCCGAGCTCGACAGCGCCAACCGCCTGCTGAACCAGCGCACCCGGGANTTGATCGCCCTGGAGGGGATCGGCCAGGCGCTCATCACGTGGAATGACCTGCGCGAACTGGGCGACCGGGTGCTGAGGACGGCGATGGAGTTGAGCAAGGCCGACCGCGGCATCCTCTATTACGTCCGCTCGGCCGAATGGGGCCAGATTCTCGCCTCGCGCGGCTGGCGCGAGGCGCAAATCGAGATGGGTATCCCCCGTGCGCTTATCTACGAGACCCTATCCGATCGGGAGCCGATGACCTACCACGGGACGCCGCCGGGACTGGCCCTGTTGCCCGACACGCCGCCGGTGCGCGCCGGGGAGGCCATCCCCCTCATCGCCCACGGCATCCCCACCGGACTGATGCTCATCCAATCCACGCGCAAGCCCCGCTTCTCCCAGGGCGAGGCCGCCCTGCTGACGACAATGGCCGGTTATGCCGCCATCGCCATGCAGCGCGCCGGGTTGATCGAGCAGTTGCAAGGCAAAATCAACGCCTTGGAAGAGGCGCAGGAGGAGTTAGCCCGCACTGAGCGCCTCGACCGCGAGCTGGAACTGGCCCGCCAGGTGCAACTCAGCATGCTGCCGCGCACCTTCCCCACCCTGCCAGGGCTGATCTTTGCCGCGGCCTACGCGCCAGCCCGGCAGGTGGGCGGCGATTTCTACGACGCTATCCGGCTGGACGAGGATCGCATCGCGCTGGTCATCGCCGACGTGGCCGACAAAGGGATGCCCGCCGCGCTGTACATGGCCCAGACGCGCAGCCTGATCATGGCCGTCTCGCGGCACACGCACACGCCCGCGGCGGTGCTGAGTACGGTCAATCAGCTGCTGCTGGAGTTAGGCGAGGCCAACATGTTCGTGACCGTCTTTTATGGCGTGCTGGACACGCGCCGCGGCCGCCTCACCTATGCCCGCGCCGGGCACGACCACCCTTTCCTGGTTCGCGACGGCCGCGTCGAATCCCTCGGCGGCCAGGGTATGGCGCTGGGTCTCTTCGGTGGGGAGATCTTCGCCCTGACCGAGGAGACGATCGACGTTCACGCCGGGGACAAGCTGGTGCTATTCACGGATGGGCTGACGGATGTCATGGGGCCGGGCGGCCAGATGCCGGGCCGCGAGCGGCTGGCCGAACTGGTCGGGGCGTACGGCGATCGCCCGCCGGCCGGGATTTGCCGGGCCGTGTTCGACGACCTGGCCGAATANCAGGGCGACGNGCCGCAGTTTGATGATATGGCGTTGCTGGTGGTCAGCGTGGGCGATGANANCGNTTAATACCGNTCNAAAAACNCNATNACCCGCTCCATNAACNNCGCGTCCCCATCNCCNCGGAACGTNTGCGGCTGGAGATCGTANAAGAAGCACTCCGGCGGGTGGGNGATCTCGCCCGNGNNCGANAGCCCCTCCAGCACCGCGCACACCTCTTCCGACCACTCGGCCGGCACNACGTCNTCGGCGTAGCTGTGGTGAACGGCCACGGCTGCCTCGATCCGCTCCAGGTGATGGATGGGCGAGATGGCGCGCAGCGTCTCCGGCGGCGCGTCCAGCTCGAACCGGCCGCGGCTGTTGTTCGTCCAACGGCGAATGCGGCCGTAGTTCTTCGCCTCGTCGCCGCTCATCGAGCCGTAGAGCACAGCGGCGCGCAGGTATGGCTCGTTATTCACCGCCAGCACCCGCAACGCCACGCCCCCGCCCATGCTGTGGCCCCACAGGTGAATATTATCCGCGTCGGCCCGCCGCAACGTGCCCAGCGGGTCCTGGCTCTGCTCGCGGATGATAGCGATCAGGTTCAGCACGTCGATGGCGTAGCCGATGCGATAGGGATCAGGGCCGCTGTCGGAGGGCGGGTAGTTGCGGAAGTTGGGGTGGATGACGAAGAAGCCCGCCTCGGCCAGCGCGTCAGCGTAGCGCCGCGTGTAGGGCACGATCTCGTACTCGCCAGGGTCGATGTAGCCGTGGAGCAGGAGGGCCACCGGGAAGTTGCTGCCCTCGTTGGGCACGTTCATGAAGCCGTAAATGTCCAGCCCGTCGCTCGGATATTTGATCTCGTAGCGGGTGAACGCGTCGTTGGTCTCCAGTGTGTCGGTGATCTCCAGCAAGCCGCCGCCGTACTCGCGGGCGGCGAGAGCGTCGATGGTCAAGCCGGCGTAGGGATCAACTGTGCCCGTGGGAACCATGGTTGGCGTAGGGGCAAGGGTTGGCTCTTCCGTTGGGCCCAGCGTGGCCGTTGGCAGCGGCGCCACGGACGAGCGCGCGGCCATCGCGGCTGTGGGCGATGGCTGGCTGGTAGGCGAAGGGGCGGCCGCCTGGGTCACTTCGGCCACCGGCGCGGCCGTTTCGGCGACGGTCGCCGGCCCGCGCCCCCCACACGCGCCGGCAAGCAATGNCGGCGCGAGCAGCAGCGCCCGCCACAGGGCTGGTCTAAGCCGCGCCATCATCGGAGATTGGAAAGCTACCGTTCTCGCGCCGCAGGGCCATCATCGTCANATCGTCGAAGGCCTCGGCTCCGGCNGTNTGCTCGCGGACGGCGGCCTCGATCGCTTCCAGGGCCGCCGCGGCNGTCCCGCCCTGCGCCGCCNGCAANGCTTCGAGGCGCTCCTGGCCGAATTCGTCGGCCGATGGGTTGCGCGACTCGGTCACACCGTCGGTGAAGGCGAAGAANAGATCATCGGGTTGCAGGATGGTCTCTTCCAGGCGGTAGGCGGCATTGACCAGCANGCCAATCGCCGGGCCGGTGGGGGCCAGNTCGGCGCGCAACGTCCGCCCATCTTCGCCGTTGTGGGCCAGCACCAGNGGCGGGTTGTGGCCGGCATTGACGTAGAGCAGGCGGCCGCTCTCCGGGTCGAGCACTGCCGCAAACAGCGTNGCGAAGGCGTAGGTGTCGCCGTGGTTGGCAATNANGTAGGCGTTGGTGAGGCGCACGGCATTCACCAGCGCTTCGCCGTCNAGCGCCGGGAANGGCTCCGCCGGGACNCNNCCCGGCCCCGCCGTNANGCGCTCGGCNTCGTAATAGTTCATCTGGAANAGGGCGCGGAAGAGGCTGCGGATGATGGCCATGAACAGCGCGGCGGTGACGCCCTTGCCGACTACNTCGGCGATGACCAGCACGCGCGAGCCGTGTGGCAGCCTGAAGGCGTCGTAGAAATCGCCGGCGACTTCCAGCGCCGGATGGAACCCGGCCACCAGTTCCCACCCCGGCGGGCTGGGCAGATGGGCCGGCAGGAAACTGAGCTGGATCTCGCGGCCAATCTCCAGCTCGCGCTTGAAGCGCATGAGCTGCGCCTGCCGCTCGTTGAGCAGGCGGTTATTCAGGACGACGGCCGCCTGGGAGGCCAGCGACTCGGCAACCTGCTGGTGATAGGCGTCGAATTCGACGATCTCGTGCGACAGCGGGTTGCGGCTGTCGCCTAGCAGCAGCGCGCCTACGACCTGACCGCTGCGCAGCGGCACGGCCAGGATGGTTTGCGGCCGGTATTCGCCGGTCATGGCGCTGCTGTCCAGCCAGTTTAGCTCAAATCGGGAGTGGCGGGCCTCGGTCAGATTGACCGAATCGCCCGACAGGGCGACGTAGACGGGCAGGCTGGCNTAGTTGGGGCCGCCGCTCTCNTCATCGCTGAGCGGGACCGGGATCATACTGTCGATCTCCCCNCTGCGCTGATAGGTGAAGTCCAGCGGCTCGACGCGACTGTAGAGAATGTGGAGCATGCCGTCGTCCTGGGCCANGCATAACGCGCCGGCATCGGCATTGCAGATTTGCTGCGCCTCGGAGACGATGCGGGCCACCAGCCGGTCNTATTCCGACTCGGCCGACAGGGCCGCGCCGATGGGCAGGATGACCAGCCGCAGGTCGTCGGCTATCTTCTCTATCTCATTGAACGCTTCCAGCGCCGTGTTNGCNTGCTCNTGNAGCAGTTTGCGCTGCAGGATGTTCTGNAGGCGGGCTCGGAAGAGGACGTGATGGTCGGGATGGGTGATGTAGTCGCTGGCGCCCATCTCGATGCAGCGNGCCAGCCGGGACAGTTGCGCGCCGGGAAAGGCGGTGATCACAACGGGAATGGCCGCCAGGCGCGGGTCGTCGCGCCGGNCGCGCANAAAGGCGTAGTGGTCGCGCTCGGCCGCNTTCAGGTCGAGCAGTACCAANTCGAACGACACGTCGGNCATGAGGGCCAGCNCCGAGTGNGGGTTGCTCGGCACGCGGGTGGCGTCCCAGCCCCACGAGGCAAACGGTCGGGTCAGTCGGTTACTCTGCCCTTCATCGTCATCGANGACCAGGACNTGGATNTAGGCCAGTGGCATTAGTTTTCCGGATCTTGCGCNGNGGAGAAGGTCTCCGGCCGCTCCATGATAAATACGGTGCGATTTCGCCCGTTCTCAACCTCGTAATGGATGCTGTCGACGCCCCACAAGGCCAGGAAGATGCCCANGCCGCCGTCCTGGCGCTCCTCCAGCGGCCGGTCCAGNTCGCTGGGGGTGGGCACTTCGCGCGGGTCGAACGGCTGGCCGGTGTCTTCCAGATAGACGACCAGTTTATCAGGNGACGACTCGGCCCAGACGGTCAGATCGCCGCTGCGTCCGGCATCCTGGTAGCCGTGGAGGACGATGTTGGTGGCNATCTCGTCCACGGCCAACGAGAGGCGATAGGCGGCCGACTCCTCAAGGCCAAACGCGGCCGCGGCCCAGGCCACGTAATCGAGCAGCTGGCTCAAATAGTCGGATTCACCNGGGATGGTCAGNGGTTCCAGGTTCATCGACCCACCAATATNACCACAGAACGCGGCCCCACGGGTAAGTTTCGCTGGGCGCGCANCAACCGCTCCTTGCCCGGCTCGTAAATGTCGTGGGGCGAGGGGCGGTAGGTNTCGGTAAACAAGTGCCAGCGCCGGCCGTCGCGCAGGCGGGGCANCTCNAAGGTGTGCGGCNCCCAGTGCATGTTCATGGCGACGTAGATNTGGTCGTCGGCCGTCCGGTTGGGCATCAGCACNGCGTGGAGGCCGCAGAGCATGAACGCCAGCGTGCGGCTGTGGGGCGACCAGTCGGGCTTGCCCTCGCGCAGGCCGTACCAGGAGATGTCGGGGTAGCCGCTGTCGATCATGTCGCGCTCGTGCAGGTGGTAGCGGCGGCGCAGCGCGGGGTGAGCCTTGCGAAAGGCGATGGCGTGGCGGAAGAAGCG
>JAACJX010000070.1 GCA_014237545.1 Ardenticatenia bacterium
GGTGATGAAAAGCGACGGCACGCCCTACACTGTCTTCACCCCTTTCAGCCGCGCCTGGCTCAGCGTGGGACCATTGGGACCGGAAGATCTGCTGCTCCCTCCGGACGCGTTGCCTGACCCCGGCGACGCCGACGGAGAGCCGATCCCCGAGTTGTCGGCGTCCCGTCGCGCTCAGTTCCCGGCCGGGGAAGAAGAAGCCCGCCGCCGCTTGGCCGGGTTCATCACCGAACGCGGCGATGCGTATGCCGAGATGCACCACCGTATGGATGTCGATGGCACGTCGCGCCTGTCGCCCTACCTGCGATTCGGCATGATCTCCGCCCGCGAGGCAGTCGTTGCTGCCCAGAATTCCTCGACGACAAAAGGCCTGGCGACGTGGCTCACCGAACTCGTCTGGCGCGCCTTCTACATCCATATTCTGTACCATTTTCCCCACGTAAGCCGATCCAGCTTCCGCGAATCCCTGCGCGATATCCCGTGGCGCAACGATCTGGCCGAGTTCGCCGCCTGGCGCGAGGGGCGCACAGGCTACCCGGTGGTCGACGCCGCCATGCGCCAACTGCGCGAGACGGGCTGGATGCACAACCGGGCCCGGATGATCGTCGCCTCGTTCCTGGTGAAGGACCTGCTCATCGATTGGCGTTGGGGCGAGCGGTGGTTCATGAACAACCTTATCGACGGCGACCCGGCGGCCAATAACGGCGGATGGCAATGGACGGCCGGCACCGGCACCGATGCCGCGCCCTATTTCAGAATCTTTAACCCGGTGACACAGGGTTTGAAGTTCGATCCTGACGGCGACTACGTCCGGCGCTGGGTGCCCGAGCTGGCCAAGGTGCCCGCGCCGGCCGTCCACGAGCCGTGGAAGATGGGGCCGTTGGAGCAACGCGCCGCGGGCTGCGTCATCGGGCGCGACTACCCCTTTCCAATCATTGACCACGCCGCGGCGCGCGAGCGGACTTTGGCGGCTTATGGGGCGAAGGCTTAATACCAACACCCCCATCGACCCTTCTTCCTTGACCGTGGCCTTAACTGTGGTTAGATCGAGGCTCTGAACGGCAACCCCAAGCAATCGGAGGTACACAACCATGTCCCGTCAACCGGATTTGGCATTAAAAGTAAATGGACGGGCGACTCGCGGCTATCTGGCGCTGCCCGAAGGCGATGGGCCGTGGCCGGGTGTCGTCGTGATCCAGGAGTGGTGGGGGCTGAATGAGAANATTCGCGACACGGCCGATCGCTTCGCCCGTGAAGGATTTGTGGCNCTGGCCCCGGATCTGTACTATGGCGAGACGGCCTATGAACCCGATGACGCTCGCAAGCTGGCCATGGGGCTGGAATACCCNGACGCGCTGCAAGTCATCCAGGCGGCCGTCAACTACCTCATTGATCTGGATAAGGTGGCGCCCAAGAAAATCGGCGTGGTCGGCTTCTGCATGGGCGGNGGCCTGGCCTGGCACGGCGCGGCCAAGCTGGAGGGNATCGGCGCGGCNGTNCCTTGCTATGGCGGCGGGCCGGATCTGACGGCGGAGGAGGCACNACAGATCAGCGTCCCAGTTCTGGCNATCTACGGCGAACTTGACAGAGGCGTCTCGCCGGAAGTAGCCCGGCGTAGGGCGGCGCTGATGGAAGAGGCCGGCGCGCCACACGAAATGATNATCTATGAGGGAGCAGAGCACGCCTTCATGAACGACCAGCGGCCTGTCTATCATCCGGAAGCGGCCGAGGCGGCCTGGCAGCGCATCCTCCAGCACTTCCGCGTAACCTTGCGTTGACAATAGAAAAGCCCCACCGGGTTACCGGTGGGGCTTATTGCAAACGACCTAACGAGTGCGAATAATCCGGGCTGGCGCGTTAGGCGCGACGGCTAATGAAGTTCCAGAGCGCCAGGACGATGATCGCCCCAACGAGCGCAACAATGAAGCTTGTCAGATTCCAACTGAAGTCGAGACCATTGCCAGTGAGAAGCCCATAAATAGCCCCGCCTACGAAAGCGCCGACAATACCNGCGAGGATATTGCCGATCAGGCCCTGTTGGGCATTGCGGCCGGTGATAATGCTCGCAATCCAGCCGATAATCCCACCGCCGATAATCCAACCAAGCAAACCNAGAATCGTATCCATCGAATACCTCCTAACANTCAACCCAATAAAATTGACTGAGTANACGGTCGTCTGCAATCAGACCGATCCGGGGGTATGAATGCCGGCTGCGAGCGGATCTCGTCCCCATTTTTGCATAAACCCTAATCTTCTGTCAACGGGTTGACCGCGATTCGCCGTCAAGCGCCGTCGGAAAACAAAAAAAGACCCGCGCAACAGCCTGGTTGCGCGGGTCGGCGTTCGAGTGAAGATCGCTGGGCGCGGCGCTAATCCGCGGCGACCATCAGTTCATCCATCGCCTTCTTCTTGCGTTTCCTCCCCGGACGACGGCGCTCTTGCTGTTGCAAGGCGCGCGTCTCTTCGACCAGGCGATTGCGCTCTTCTTCCAGACGAGCCAGAATTTCCGCGTTTCGCTTTCTCTGATCTTCCGTCAACACTACCTTCTTCTTGGACATTCTCGGTAAACTCCTTTCGTCAGATAATAATGACAATCGGTCGGGCGGTCACCAGGCGGCAATGCCAGCCGGCGACCGCNTCCGGGCAATGGGTTCAAGGATGATGGGGGATGAGTCGGAAGTCGTTACTTCCGGGCAGGCGGCAATGAATGGTTTAGACGCGTTAATAAGGGAGGGGCAATGAGTCGAGCGTTCTTGTCGAACGGCGCAGGTCCGGCCGGCGCTAGCCTCGAAACGGGAGGTCGAACAGTCGCTAAAAATCATGCAAAATTGCTAATCGCGATTAAATCGCACGTCATGGCGCCGTCGACGCCGGCTGGTGCGCCTGCCCCGCAATCCCCTGTGGGTTAAGGGGACTATCCTATTCAGTCGGTGGGCGATGTGGCTACCAGGCAGACCAAAAAAAATCTAACGGAAGTTTAACACAAATCGCGTCGGGCTTCCAGTCCAATTTCCAGGTTGGTGAAGATTTACCGGCACTTTGGCGCGATTCCGGACGCGCAGCCGAGAGTGTTGAGTTCTGTNTGGTGGTGAATTCGAGATAGAATTAACCTTCTATGACATCCCCACTNTTNATATGGCTGGGCGCGGGTCGAGCGCGCCGGCGGCACGTAGCCGAGCGCGGGCAACTGCTGGACCAGGCAGCGCGGGCGGGGCTGCCCATCCCACCGGGAGCCATTCTCCTGGATGAACTGCTGCGCGTTTTTATCGACAAAGGGCTGATCCAGCATCAGGATGATCGCCTCGTAGTCGCTGACCCAGAACTGTTCTACAACACCCTGTTCTATAGCGTACGCCTGCCGCGTTTCGAACGGCCGGTACGCCTGCGACCGGCCTTTGATCCAGGGTCGGGAGTTGCCCTCGGCCATGATCGCGTCGATTTCGGCGACGACGTCNCCACNGCCGCNGCTCTCAGCGCTATCTGGACGGCACTGGAGCGGCTGCCGGCCGGCCGGGCCGACGTGCTGGTCCTCGAAGAAGTGGCGGCTGAATATGCCGGAGTGGCCCTGATCGGTGGCGCGACCGACGAGGTAACGCTGACTCGGGGCGACGCCACCGACCTCCCGCCNACGCTNCCCCGACTGTCTGCCTGGGCCGTGCNCGAGGACGCGCTGCCGCCGTTCGCGCGCCGGCTGCAAATGCTGCTACGCGGCGCGCNGCGCACCTTCGGGCGCGGCTTGTGGCAAGTCGAATGGGCCGATGACGGTCGAATTTGCTACCTGATCGGCGCGGCGGCCGGCTCGCCACCGCCGCCGACGGCTTAACGCTTGCCACAAAATGCTTGCCGGCGGCGTCGGGTAGCGGCACAATCCACCCCTTAGCCCACCAAATCGCGGGCCGAATCATGCGAGACGCCCTATGAAACACTCCGCCATTCGAACCATTTTGCTGATCGTCCCCCTGATGATTATGGCCGCGGCTTGTAACGGCCAGCCGGCAGCCATCGCGACGCTGGCGGCCACGGCCGCCGTCCCCGCCGGGACAACGGTAGCGACCCAACCAACTTCCGGCGCGGAAGAAGGGCCGGCCACGGCCGAATCCGCGCCGGATTCTGCGGCCGACCCCTCGACTACCGACGCTGCCGCAACCGAAGTTGNCGCGACCGAGGTCGCCTACGCCGCCGTCGTTGCCGCGCCAACGACGCCAACCCCTGCCCCTACCCCCACAACCGCGGCGACCCCGACTCCCGCTCCGCCGGTGGCCTATACGTACCGCGTCCTAAACACCTATCCCCACGATCCCATTGCCTTCACGCAGGGCCTGGATTTTGACGGCGACCGGCTGTTCGAGGGCACAGGGCGCTGGGGCGAGTCCACGCTGCGCGAGGTCGCGCTGGCGACAGGGGCGGTGCTGCGCTCGCGGCCGCTGGATGCCCAATATTTCGGCGAGGGTATCACCGTCCTCAATGACAAGGTCTACCAGCTAACCTGGCAGGAGCAGACCGGTTTCGTCTATGACCGAGACACGTTCGAACCGCAGCAATCTTTCACCTATCCGCACGAGGGCTGGGGCATCACCCACGNCGGGACGCGGCTCATCGTCAGCGACGGAAGCGCGACCATCCGGTACTGGGACCCGGCCACGCTGCAAGAGACCGGCAGTATCACCGTGCGCGACCACGAAGGCCCGATCAACCGGCTCAATGAGCTGGAATACGTCGACGGGGAGATCTGGGCCAACATCTGGCTGACGGATCTCATCGCCCGCATCTCGCCGGAAACGGGCGACGTGCTGGGCTATATCGACCTGACCGGCTTGCTGGATACCAGTGCCCTGACNCAGCCGGCCGACGTGCTCAACGGCATCGCCGTCGATGATGCCGGGCGCGTATTCGTGACCGGCAAGCTGTGGCCGTCTCTCTTCGAGATCGAAGTGATCGAAGAGTGATGAGCCTGGCGCTAGTCTCGCGGGTATTGATTCCCGGACCATAAAATGGTAAAATGAGAACTTCCGTTCTACTCTGAGACCACGCACAGACCTACGACGAGGATAGCTATGTCTGAGTTCAAACTGGTATCCGACTTCGCCGCGACGGGGGACCAGCCGGCGGCGATCGACACTCTGGTGGATGGCCTGCACCGCGGGGACCAATTCCAGACCTTGCTCGGCGCGACCGGCACCGGCAAGACGTTCACCATTGCCAACATCATCCAGAAAACCCAGCGGCCGACGATCATCCTGGCCCACAACAAGACGCTGGCCGCACAGCTCTATAGCGAGTTCCGCGATTTCTTCCCGCAAAACGCCGTCTCCTACTTCGTCAGCTACTACGACTATTACCAGCCGGAGGCCTATATCCCCCGGCACGACCTCTATATCGAGAAAGAGACACAGATCAATGAGGAGATCGACCGCCTGCGGTTGCAAGCCATGGCAACCCTGAAGAGCCGCAAGGATGTCATCATCGTCGCCTCGGTCTCGTGCATCTACGGCATCGGCAACCCCGAAGCGTGGGGCAATGTCATCCTGGAGGTCGAGCGCGGCGGCCAGTATCGCCGCAACACCATCTTGCGACACCTGGTCGACATCCATTACGACCGCAACGATACCGACCTGCGGCGCGGCACCTTCCGTGTCCGCGGCGACACGCTCCACGTCTACCCGGCCTACGCCGAAACGGCAATCTCCATCGAGTTCTGGGGCGACATCGTCGAGCGCATCACCGAGTTTGACCCGCTGACCGGCGAGGTTCTGCTGGAACACACCCACATCGCTATCTACCCNGCGCGCGAGTTCATCACCGACGAGGAGAAATTGGCGCGCGCCATCAACGACATCGAGACGGAACTGACCGAGCGCATCGCTTTCTACAAGAAAGAGGAGCGCTACCTGGAAGCGCAGCGCATCGAGCAACGGGTGATGTATGACCTGGAGATGCTGCGCGAGGTAGGGTTCACGCCCGGCATCGAGAATTACAGCCGTCACCTGGATCAGCGGCCGCCCGGCTCCCGCCCGTGGACATTGCTCGACTACTTCCCGGCCGATTACCTGATGGTCATNGACGAGAGCCACATGACCATTCCCCAGGTGCGGGGGATGTGGGGCGGCGATCAGAGCCGCAAGAGCATCCTGGTCGATTTCGGCTTCCGCCTGCCCAGCGCGATGGACAACCGGCCGCTCAACTTCACCGAGTTCGAGGGGTTGCTGAATCAGGTGATCTTCACCAGCGCCACACCCGGCCCCTACGAGATGTCCCACGCCACCCAGGTGGCTCATCAGGTCATCCGGCCGACGGGCATCATCGATCCGGAGGTCGAGGTCCGGCCGGTGCGCGGCCAGGTGGATGACCTCATCGGCGAGATCAACNGNCGTATCGCCAACGGCCAGCGCGTGCTGGTGACGACGCTTACCAAGCGCATGGCCGAGGATTTGAGCGATTACCTGCTGGAGATGGGCATCAAAGTCCATTATCTCCACTCCGAGGTGGCGACGCTGGAGCGCACGGAGATTCTGCGCGACCTGCGGCTGGGCGTCTATGACGTCGTCGTCGGCATCAATCTGCTGCGCGAGGGTCTCGACCTGCCGGAAGTGTCGCTGGTTGCTATCCTCGACGCCGACAAGGAGGGCTTCCTGCGCTCGGAGACGGCGCTGACGCAGACTATCGGCCGCGCTGCCCGTCACGTCGAGGGCAAGGTGATCATGTATGCCGACAAGATCACCGACTCGATGGCCGCGGCCATCGCCACGACCAACAACCGCCGCGCGATCCAGATGGCCTACAACGAAGAGCATGGCATCGAGCCGAAGAGCATCGTGAAGGCTGTCCACGTTCTGACCGACGAGCTNACGGCGCAGCACGAGATGGCCCGTGGCGAGCTGGCGATGGCCGAGTCGAAGGGCGGTTACGTGACGGCCGCNGACCTGCCCAAGGCGGAACTGGCCAAGATCATCAGCGAGCTGGAAAAGCAGATGAAGCACGCGGCGCAACAGTTGGAGTTTGAGCGCGCCGCCGTGCTGCGCGATCAGGTCATGGAGATGCGCCAGATCATGGTGCTNAAAGAAGCCGGCGGNAAGAACGATTTGCCCGAGTGGGAGCGCATGCGCAAGCTCGATGAGGCCGGCGTGGCGTANGAAGTAGAGTGAGTAGCACACCTCAGAGGTTTCGGAAACCTCTGAGGTGTTTTTTTATCATGAAGAATTCCCCCGACCAATTTCTAGCCGAATACATCCGCCAGGCCAACACGCACCAGTTCGACGCGGTCGCCCCGATGATCGATGAGGCGGCCGTTTTCTGGTTTAACAGCGGCTCCCATCGCGGGCTGAGCGAGATCAGAGCCGCCTTCGAACGAACGTGGTCCATCATTCAGGATGAGCGGTACTGGGTGGATGAGGTGCAGTGGCTAACAATCGATGCCACCAGCGCGACCTGTATCTACACCTTCCACTGGCGCGGCGTGATTGAGGGGGCCAGCCGCGAGGGCAGCGGCCGGGGCACGAACATCCTGGCCGGCGACGGGCAGCGGTGGCGTATCGTCCACGAACATCTGAGCCCCTGGCCTTAGGGGATACGAGCGTTTCTCCAACCTCTTTCAATGGAACCCGGCCGGCGTCGCCGGTGTAGAATCAGTATCTTCAATTTTGCGAGGCTACTGATGCGTAACCGATGGACTGTACTTTTGTGGCCGGCGCTGCTGCTGGCGGCCTGCAGCGCGCCTCTCGCCGCCGAACAGGTCGGACAGCTAGACGAGGCCGCCGCCAATCCTTTNCCCCAGTTCCCGCCCGACACCTGCCCCATCACCCAACCGGCCGATCCGGCCTTTGTGCCACCGGAGCCTCACCCACCGCAAGCGCCGCATGGCGACTTCTGGTATGGCAGCGATAGCCTGTGGACGCTTCTGACCCCCGACGGCCGCTGGCATTCCCTGCCGACGGACGAACACGGCTACGGACAAAAAGTGTTGTGGTTCCGCGAGGGGTATGACATGACGACCGAGGAACGGCCGGCCCTCGCAGTGGTCGGCCGGCGGCTGGACGGNGACGGCGCGACGTTCGAGACAAGCGACGCCACCAACGGCTATCACCCCGACGTCGGCGAGTTCATGCTGACCGGAGTCAACGTGCCCAGCGCCGGCTGCTGGGAGATCACCGGCCATTACCGCAAGTCATCGCTGTCGTTCGTCGTCTGGGTCGCGCCTTGAGCGAAGATCAGTGGGTCAGTAGGTCAGTAGAGCAATAGGTCAGCGAGTCAGCGTCGCTTTAGGTCGTTGGGACAGATTACTGACCTACTGTTTTCACTGACNTGCTGACCTANTGATTACTTGTGTTCCACAATATGCGCCACCGTCACGCCGGGGCCGCCCTCGCCGTCCTTACCCTCTTCCCAGGCGCGGACCTGCTTGTTGGCNCTCAGTGTCTCGCGCACGGCCTGGCGCAGCCGGCCCGTCCCCTTGCCGTGGATGATGCGCACGAACGGCAGGCGAGCCAGGAAGGCCGAGTCGAGATAGCGTTGCAGTTGCTCGACACCGTCCTCGACGCGCACGCCNCGAATGTCCAACTCGATGCCCGGCGACGGGTGCAGCCCGCCCACGGACTCCACCTCGCGTTCTTCCTTGGGGCGCTCCTTGAAATCCAGGTCGTCGAACCCGGCGCGCATCTGCAAGCGGCCGACGGCCACGACCACCTCGTTCTTGCCAATGGAGACGACTTCGCCCTTCACATTCAGCGAGCGCACTTGCACGATATCGCCCACCTGCAGCGAGCGCCGTTTGCCGCGCGACACCTCCGGTGTTTCGGCCGGCTCCGGGGCCAGCACCGTCTCCGGCGCGACCTCCAGGTCGGCGACCTGCTTGCTCAATTTCTTGACGGCATTAAGCGAGGCTGCGTCGCGCAATTTCGACCGCGCCTGGCGGATCTCTGACTGTAGCAACTCGATCTGCCGCTTCATTTCCTGGCGCGTCTCTTCCAGGATGCGGCCGCGCTCGACCTCGATCTCTTCCAGCCGGCGCTGCAGGCGGTCGCGTTCGGCTTCGGCCTCGCGCAGGGCGCGGCGAGTCTGGGCCTCCTCGGCCTCCATCTTCTCGCGCAGGGTGTAGATGGAATCGAGCAGGTCCTCGGCCTGNTGGCTGTCGGCGCTCACCTGGCGCATGGCGTCATCGAGGATCGTCGCGTCCAGACNCAGCCGCCGGGCGATGGCAAAGGCATTGGAGCGGCCGGGCAGACCGATGGTCATCTCATAGGTGGGCGACAGCGTCTCCAGGTCGAACAACAGCGAGGCGTTGGTCGCNCCGGGCGTCTGGCTGGCGTAGATCTTCAGTTCCGGATAATGCGTGGCCACGAACGTGGTTGCGCCTTTGTCGCGCAGGTAATTGACCACCGCCTGGGCCAGCGCCGCGCCCTCCGTCGGGTCGGTGCCGGAGCCCAGTTCGTCNAGCAGCACCAGCGAGCGCTCGTCCACCTGGCTCAGGATGCGCACGATGTTGGTCATGTGCGACGAGAATGTTGACAGGCTCTGCTCAATGGATTGCTCGTCGCCGATGTCGGCGAAGACGTTGTCGAAGACCGTCAGGCGGGCCTCGTTGGCCGGCAGATGCAGCCCGCTCTGGGCCATGATCGTCATCAGCCCCATCGTCTTCAGACTGACCGTCTTGCCACCGGTGTTGGGGCCGGTGATGAGGACGATGAACGTCTCCTCTTCCAGCGTCAGATTTGTNGGCACCACAGTTCGCGGGTCGAGCAGCGGGTGGCGAGCGGCCTTGATCCAAATGGTCGATCCGGGATGCATATTGGGCGGTAGCTCAGGCAGCTTGTCGCGCTCGTTGCGGTGGCGCGGCGGCCGCGGCTCTTTCGTCTCGCGCCAGGGGACAAAGGCCGGCTCGACGGCGTTGGTCACGAGGGCATAGTTGGCGCGGGCGAAGATCAGGTCCAGCTCGGCCACGCGCTCCACGACGCGCTTGATGGCATCCCCCTGGTCAGCCACCTGGTTCGACAGCTCNCGCAGGATGCGCTGGATTTCTTCCTGCTCCTCCATGAGCAGACCGCGATACTCGTTGTTTAGGTCAACCGTGCCGATAGGTTCCACCCACAGGGTCGCGCCACTGCCGCTCTGGTCGTGGACAATGCCCTTGAGCCGCCCTTTGGCGTCAGCGCGCACGGGAATGACGTAGCGGCCGCCGCGCTGGGTGATGATCGGCTCCTGCAGGAATTGGGCCATGCTGCTGTTGAGGATGCGCTGCAGCTTGTCCTGGATGCGGCCGTGGACGGCGCGCTGCTCCTGCCGCACCTTGGCCAGGCGTGGGCTGGCGCTGTCGAGCACGTCGCCGCGCTCGTCGATGGTGGCGGTGATGGCGCTGACGATGCCGCGGCACTCCTCGATGAGGGTGGCGATGGCCGCCAGATGGGGCACGCGGTCTTCCATGCGCAACAGATGGCGGCGCAGGTTGCGCCCGGCGACGATGGTGGCCTGGATGGCCAGGAAATCCTCGGCCGACAGGATAAAGCCGCGCATGGCGTTTTCGGCCGCGCGACGCACGTCTCGCGCCCCGCCGATGGTCACGCCGCTATCGGACTCGAAGAGCGAGACCGCCTCGCGGGTCTCGGCCTGCCATTCGCGGGCCTGCTCCATCTCCGTGGTCGGCTGCATGGCCAGGGCCAGATCGCGCCCGGCGCTAAAGTGGGCATACCCGGCGACGATGTCGCGGATTTTATTGAATTCTAGGGTCAATAAAGACTTTTGATCGAGCATTCTGACTCCGATCCGCCAGGCGGATCCCTGATTGTAATCGTTGGGCGATCCTCGGCTGCGCGCGGATCGTCTGGATTATACTATGAGAACGCGCATCGTGGGTGTCGGGTGCTTTACACTATCCCTTGCAGGCAATCACCCTGCGTCCCCGGCGTGGCGGTTGCTATTTTGGCCAACTTGCTATACCATCCGCGCGCCTATGAGTACGCCAAGCCAACCGGCGGTGCGGTTGCGGAATGTCAGCAAACGCTTTGCGTTTACGCCGGATATGCCCCAATCCGTGCTGGAGACGGCCATTGCCGCCGTCACCCGGCGGCGACAGCGGCGCGACGGCCACCACGATCTGTGGGCGGTGCGCGACGTCTCTTTTGATATTCTCCCCGGACAGAGCCTCGGCATCATCGGCCGCAACGGCAGCGGCAAAAGCACGCTCCTGAAGATCATCTCCCGCATCATCCAACCCACGTCGGGCGAGATCACCGTCAACGGCCGCGTCAGCGCCCTGCTCGAACTGGGCGCAGGCTTCCACCCCGATCTGACCGGCCGTGAGAATATCTACCTCAACGCGTCCGTGCTGGGGCTGACCAAGGAAGAGACGGCGACACTGTTCGACGATATCGTCGCGTNCTCGGAGCTGGGCGAGTTCATCAACATGCCGGTCAAACATTACTCGTCGGGCATGTACATGCGGCTGGGCTTCAGCGTCGCCATTCACGTGCGGCCCGATATCCTCATCGTCGACGAGATCCTGGCCGTGGGCGATCAGTCATTCCAGGCNAAATGCATCGACCGGATCATGGAGATGAAACGGGCNGGCGTGACNATCATCTTNATCAGCCACGACCTGAAGAACGTCGCCGACCTGTGCAGCGACATTGTCTGGATGGAGCACGGCGTCATGCGCGCGTTCGGCCCGACGGAGTCCGTGCTGGCCCAGTACCGCAATGACCTGTTCAACCAGACCGGCCGCCAGATGGCCGCCGCCAACGAGTTCGGCGGCTATCGACGCTGGGGGACAATGCAGATCGAGATCACCGGCGTGCGATTGCTGGACGCCACCGGCGCGGAAACGACCATCTTCCATACCGGGGATGATATGTCGATTGAGATGAGCTACATCGCCCACGAGCCGATCGAAGAGCCGGAATTCGGCCTGGCGCTCCACCGGCACGACGGCGTCCACGTGACCGGCCCCAACACCCACTCCGCCGGCCTGAAGCTGGGCGTTGTCAGCGGCCCGGGGGTCGTGCGCTATAACATCCACGCGCTGCCGCTGCTACCGGGGCGCTACAACCTGACGGCCGCCGTCCACGACAGCGTGGATCCGATCGCCTATGATTACCATCAGGAGGCCTACGGCTTTCGCGTCGTGGAGAGCGGCGCTCCGGCGGCCGAAGGAATCGTCCTGCTGGACGCGGATTGGCGATGGACTCCCGGCGCGCCTGATGCGACCCACCCTGACCACAAACGCGACATCGAGACCGCCCCGGTTGGTTCCGGCGCGCCCCGCCCGCTTGGTTAGCGGCGCGTTAGACCCCACGGGCAATAGCCGGACCAATGCGCGGCTCGATATATACTTGACGAGGCACTTTTCCACCCGGCCAATTGTGGCTGGGTCGCCAAACAGGGAAGGAAGAGGGACAAACATGATGACTGTGACTAAAGCAGTAGACAAAATGAATCGCTTCCTGATGCTCGCGGCCATCGTCGCGATTTTCCTGGCGGCCGTCACTCTTATCACCAGCCGCCCGGCCGCCGCCGCGCCCGATGCGACCGCCGCATTCGTCACCGCCTATTCCATTCCGACCGCCGGCAGCGAGCCGACTAATATCATCGCCCTGGGGCCGGGGCAGGTGTGGTATACGATGCAGAACGCCAACGCCATCGGCAAGCTCGTCGTGGCCGGCAACGGGCAGGCGACGCACACCAAGTACGA